>SXSO01000093.1 GCA_005792205.1 Bacteroidota bacterium
ACTAAACATTTCACTTATAATTGCGGCAATTATTGGTGATGCAACAGGATATTTTATTGGAAAAAAAACTGGAAAGAAACTTTATCATCGTGAAAATTCCAGATTTTTTAAAAAAGAATATTTAATTAAAACAAAAATATTTTATGAAAAGTATGGAGGAATTACAATAATACTTGCTCGCTTTATACCTTTTGCAAGAACATTTGCTCCTGTTGTTGCAGGAATTGCAGAAATGAAATACACAAAATTTGCAGTTTACAATATACTTGGCGGAATATTGTGGGTTGTGAGTATGACATTTACGGGATATTTTTTGGCAAAACTAATTCCAAATATTGAAACACATATTCATATTGTCATTGTAATTGTTGTGTTTGTTTCAGTTCTTCCCGGAATTATCAAGTTTATACAAGAAAAAAATAAAAAGAAAAATTAGAAAACTATTATTATTTCTCCCAATTGCAATTGTTGTAGTTTCAATATCAATTGAAATTTTAAAATCAACTAGAAAAAAATAAAAATCAAAAATTTTCTTATATTGCTTCACAAAAAAATAATTCTATGAACAAAACAACTGTAATAAAAAAACTCAATGATATGATGAATCTTGAAATAAGTGGAGCGATGAAATATCTGCAATTTTCATATATGGTATTTGGCTTAAATAGAAAACCATCTATAGATTTTCTTCGTGAACAAGCAACAGAATCAATTATACATTCCACAAAAATTGGAGAAAAAATTCTTTCACTTGGTGGAAGCCCATCTATTTCAAGTCAAGAGGATTTAAAAGTGAGAAAAATTTCCATTGAACAAATTTTGAAAGAAAGCACCCAAATTGAAACAAAAGCATTAAATGGCTATATGAACTTACTCAAAGATGTTGCTGATGATGTTGTGATGGATAATTTTATTCGCGAATTTATTTCGGAAGAAAGCAACCATTTGGAAGAAATTGAAAAAATGTTGAGAGTATAACTTTACTAAATTTGATTGTTATTCTAAAAATTTTTCTCATATTTCATGCGATTTTTTTAATTAATCAATTTCTCTAAACCAAACTAAAAATAAATTTTATGGCAACAATGATAACCGAAGAATGCATCAATTGTGGTGCTTGCGAACCGGAATGCCCAAATACAGCAATTTATGCTGGTGGCGTTCAATATGAATATAATGGAAGTACATTTGAAGCATTGTCAAATGATTTTTATTATATCGTTCCTGAAAAATGTACAGAATGTGTTGGTCATTTTGATCAAGAACAATGTGCTGCTGTGTGTCCTGTAGATTGCTGTATTCCAGATCAAAACCATGTTGAAGATGAAGCAATTTTATTTGAAAGAGCAAAGTCAATTCATGCAGAGAGAACATTTGGTGATCTTACAGCAGCAAATTCAAGATTTAGAAAATAAATTTTTTATAGCAAAGTAAATTAAGATGAGGTTGGCAAAAACTTTTGCTAACCTTTTTTTATTAAATGAAGAAAAGTATGAAAATTGGAAACTACGAAATTTATTCAATTGAAACAGGAAAGTTTTCTTTGGATGGTGGAGCAATGTTTGGAATTATTCCAAAAGTTATTTGGGAAAAAACAAATTCTGCTGACAATAAAAATAGAATTGAGCTTGCTGCTCGTGCTTTGCTTTTGAAAAGCGAAGAGAAAATAATTTTAATAGACAATGGAAATGGAGAAAAATTTTCAGAAAAACAAATTGATATATACAATTTAACTCACGAAAAATCTTCACTTGAAAACTCTCTCAAAAATGTAGGAGTTAAATTTGAAGATGTAACTGATGTGATTTTAACTCATTTACATTTTGATCACTGCGGTGGTTCTACAAAAAAAGTTGGAAACGAAATTATTCCTTCATTTCCAAATGCAAAATATTATGTTCAAAAAAAACATTTTCTTCGCTCTCAAAATGCAAGTGAAAAAGATAGAGGAAGTTTTATGGAAGATGATTTTATGCCTCTTGTAAATTTTCGTTTTTTGGAGTTTATGGAAGGGAATGAAAAAATTTTTCCAAACATTGAATTTGAAATTTGTAACGGTCATACTGATAGCCAACAACATCCAATAGTTTCAGATGGAACTACAACGTTATTTTATTGTGGAGATTTATTTCCAACTACTTCTCATATTCCGCTTCCATACATTATGGGATATGACATAAGGCCACTTCAAACATTGGAAGAAAAAAGAAAAATTTTAAATTCTGCAGCAGACAGAAATTGGATTTTGTTTTTTGAACATGATACAAACACAATTGCAACTACGGTTCAACGAACTCAAAAAGGATTTGCTATAAATGAAAAAATCATTTTGTAATTGAGTATATCAATTGAAATTAAAAAGAAAGCAATTGAAATTGGATTTGATAAAGTTGGAATTTCAAAAGTTGATTTATTAAAAAACGAAGAGGAAAAACTTTCAGAATGGCTAAACAAAAAATTTCACGGAACAATGAGTTGGATGGAAAAAAATTTTGAAAAACGAATTGATGTTTCAAATGTTTTACCAAATGCAAAATCAATAGTTTCAGTTGCTTTAAATTATCAAACAGATATTTGTCATTCACAAAATAAAAACTTTGGAAAAATTTCTCGTTATGCATTTGGAAATGATTATCATGATATTTTAAAAAATAAATTAGAAATTTTGTTGAACTTTGTAAAAGAAAAATTTCCAAATACAAATTCAAAAATTTATGTCGATACTGGTCCTGTTTTAGAAAAAGTTTGGGCAGTAAAGTCGGGAATTGGATGGATGGGTAAACATACAAATGTAATTGCAAAAGAACTTGGCTCATATTTTTTCATTGGGGAAATTATTTTAGATATTGAACTTGAAAGTGATAAAGTTGAACTTGACCTCTGTGGAACTTGCACAAAGTGTATTGACGATTGTCCAACTGATGCAATTATAGCGCCATATATTTTGGATTCAAATAAATGCATTTCATATTTGACAATTGAACATAAAGATGAAATTGAAAAAAAATTTATCGGAAAATTTAAAAGTTGGATTTATGGTTGCGATATTTGTCAAGAAGTTTGTCCGTGGAATAAAAAATTTTCTCATCCTACAAATGAACTTTCTTTTTATGGGAAAAATATTGAACTTAACTTAGATACAATTGAAAATTTAACTGACGAAGATTTTCAAAAACAATTTAAAAAAAGTGCAATTAAACGAATTAAAAATAAACAACTAAAACGAAACGGAAAATTTTTAAACACAAAAAACTAAACCATAATAAAAAAAATTTATGAGCGAAAATCATTCAAAAGTAATTATAATTGGTTCTGGTCCTGCAGGACTCACAGCAGCAATTTATGCTGGAAGAGCAAATCTATTTCCAATAGTTTTTGAAGGGCTTCAACCGGGAGGGCAACTTACAATTACAACTGATGTAGAAAATTTTCCTGGTTTTGAAAACGGAATTTTAGGTCCTGAACTTATGGAAATATTTCGCAAACAAGCACATAGATTCAATGCAAAATCAATTTTTCAAATTGTAACAAAAGTAGATTTTTTGTCTCGTCCATTTAAAGTTTTTTGTGATGACGATCTTTATACTGCTGATAGTGTAATAATTTCTACGGGAGCAACTGCAAAACTTTTGGGAATTCCATCAGAAGAAAAATTTATGGGATATGGCGTTTCTGCGTGTGCAACTTGTGACGGATTTTTTTTTAAAAATAAAGAAATCGCTGTTATTGGTGGTGGTGATAGTGCGATGGAAGAAGCAAATTATCTCACAAGATTTGCTTCAAAAGTTACAATGATTCACAGACGAGATAATTTTCGTGCATCAAAAATAATGATAGATAAAGCAAAAAATAATCCCAAAATAAATGTTGTTTTAAATTCCACTTTGGATGAAATTTTGGGAGAAGATAAAGATGGAAAAAAACTTGTTACAGGAATTCGTTTAAAAAATATTTTGACAAATGAAATTTCAGTTTTAAATGTGAGTGGAGTTTTCATTGCAATTGGACACAAACCAAATACAGAAATTTTTCAAAACCAAATTGAACTTGACACAAATGGATATATTTTAACGAATGGAAAATCAACCGCAACAAATATTTCGGGAGTTTTTGCTTGCGGAGATGTAAGTGATCCAACTTATCGACAAGCAATTTCTGCTGCTGGAAGCGGTTGTATGGCAGCAATTGATGCTGAAAAATATTTAGAAACATTGCATAAATGAAAAAATTTTTTCTCTTTGTTTTAATTGGGAAAATTGCATTTGCTCAAATAAATCCACTTCCAAATGAAGTTGTTTTTTATCGTCAAGGACCAAACGCTACAATTGGTTTTGATACCACAAATATTTTTTTTCCGCAAAATGTTTTAGGATTTCCCGATTCACTTGCGGAAGGTTGTAATCCGTCCTCAATTCCAAATGAAATTCAATCACTTGGAGATGGTGGAGAAATTATTTTGCATTTTGCAGATATTGCAATTGTAGATGAAGATGGAAGTGATTTCACAATTTTTGAAAATGCCTTTTTTATTGGTTGTGATTCTAATTTAATTTACCGTGAATTTGGAATTGTTTCTGTGAGTAAAGATGGAATAAATTATTTTGAATTTCCATTTGATACATTGACTTTACACAATATTTGCGGTGTTACTCCAACACTTGGTGGAATTTTTACAAACCCAAATTTAAGTGGTGGAGATAAATTTGATTTAAGTGAAATTGGAATTGACTCAATTCATTTTGTAAAAATTACTGACGCAGGAAATAGAATTTCAAATGATTTTGGAAATTTTGATTTGGATGCTGTTGTTGCTTTAAATTTTGTTCCAACTACAAATAGAGTTAAAGAAAATTTTGAAAATAAAAATCAATCGCTTTCGGTTTTTCCAAATCCATTTAATCCAAAAACCAAAATTGTTTTTTCACTTGCAGAAACACAAACTGTTATTTTACAAATTTATGATATAAATGGAAAAAAAATCTCAACGTTAATAAATAAAAATTTGGAAAACGGAAATCATGAAATTGAATTTGATGGAAGCAATTTTCAAAGTGGAATTTATTTTTTAAAATTAAGTGGAAAAAATTTTAGTTTAACAAAAAAGATAATATTAACTAAATAAAATAATCTGATGAAGAAATTTATTATTCTCATTTTTCTTTTTTCATTCCAACTTTTTGCCGAAGAAAAAACATTGACAATATTACATTGGAATGATTTTCACGCACAAAATTCTCCTATAAAAGCATTAAAAAAAGGAAAAACAAAAAGTGAAGATACTACGATATTTATTGGCGGAAGTGCAACTCTTTCAGGATACATAAATGATTTTAAAAAACAACAAAAAGATATTTTGGTTTTAAATGCAGGAGATGATTTTCAAGGAACTCCAATTTCATCCATTACAAATGGAATGTCACAAATTGAATTGATGAATATGATAAATCCTGATGCAGTTTGTCTTGGAAATCATGAATTTGATTATGGTGATTTAACTTTGAAAAAAAATTTGGAGAATGCAAAATATCCAATTCTTTGTGCAAACTTGTGGGATAAAAAAAAATTGAAACTATTTGCTGAACCTTATAAAATAATTGAAAAAAATGAAATTAAAATTGGTATAATTGGTGTTTTGCCAAAAGATTTTTATTTTCTATCACTTAAAAAAAATATTGAAAATGTTGAACTTTTAAATACTGATTCGGTTATTTTTGTTGCAATTGAATCTCTCAAAAAACAAAATATAAACTTCATAATTTTGTTAAGCCATTTGGGTTTAAATGAAGATACAACGATTGCAAATAAATTTTCTGATATTGATGTAATTGTTGGAGGACATTCTCACACTCAACTTTTTGTTCCTGTAAAAAAAAATAAATCCGTAATTGTACAAGCGGGTTCAAAAGGTGGATTTCTTGGAAAATTGGATTTGAAAATTGAAAACGATTCAATTACTTCTTACAATGGAATTCTAATTGAAACACGAGTTGAAAATACTAAAAGCGATTCTCTTATTGAAAAAAAAGTAAAGGAGTTTGAATCTCAAGTTGATGCTTCATTAAATGTTGTGATTGGCGAATTGCAAACAAATTGGATTCGTACAAATGAAAAAAAAGAAAGTGATATTGGAAATTGGGAATCTGATGGAATTAGAAAAATTTGTAATACAGATATTGCTTTTATGAATAGTGGTGGAATTAGAAAAGATTTATTAGAAGGAAAAATTACTGTGAGAGACATTTGGGAAATAAATCCATTTGGAAATACATTTCAAAAATTTAAAATGACGGGAAAAATGTTAAAAGAAATGTTGGAATGGCAAATAAGTTTTGCAAGAGAATTTGCAATTCCATCGGGAGTTAGATTCATATTTGATTCACAAAAACCACTTGGCAAACAACTTATTGCACTTGAAATAATTGGAAAAAAATTTAGCGAAGATTCAATTTACACAATAGCTACAAATAACTTTGTATCCTCACATCTTTACGAATTTTTTGGTTTAAAAGATTTTAAAGAAATTGAAGAAACAGGAATAATTGATAGAGATGGTTTCATTGATATTATAAAAAAAGAAAAAAAAATTTCTTCATCTCTTGATTCAAGAATTGTAGATAAGAGTAAAGATTTTTAGATTTAGAAAAAATTTTTTTCATTTGAAACTCTTTCAACAATTAAATTCACTCGCAACAGAAAAGCGAAATCAAAACTCAATGAAGATTGATGTTGCATCAATCAATGAAATTCTTCACATAATAAATAACGAAGATAAAACAATTGCTTTTGCTATTGAAAATGAAATTCCAAAAATTGAAAAAGCAGTAAAACTTATTGTAAATGCTTTTCAAAATGGCGGAAGATTAATTTATGTTGGAGCAGGAACAAGCGGACGTCTTGGAGTTTTAGATGCTGCAGAATGTGTTCCAACTTTTGGTGTAAATAAAAATTTGATAAGTGGAATAATTGCGGGAGGAAAAAATGCTCTCATTCAATCAATTGAAGGTGCAGAAGATAATGAACCACAAGCGAAAAAAGATTTATCGGCAAAAAAAATTTCTCACAAAGATGTAGTTTGTGGAATTGCTGCAAGTATTAGAACGCCGTATGTAAATTCTGCAATTGGGTTTGCGAAACAAAAAAAAGCAAAAATAATTTTTATTACAACTAATTCACGAAAAATTTATTCTCAAAAACATTTTTCTAATTTGCATAAGAATGTTGATATTGCAATTTGTGTAGATGTTGGAAGCGAAGTTATTACAGGTTCTACAAGAATGAAAAGCGGAACTGCTCAAAAAATGGTTTTGAATATGCTTTCAACTTCTTCTATGATTCGCATTGGAAAAGTGTATGAAAACATAATGGTTGATTTAAAACTCAATAATAAAAAACTTACTGAAAGAGCAAAGAAAATTTTAATTACCATTTTAAATATAACTTATGGAGAAGCCGAATCTCTTTTAGAAGAAGCAAATGGAAATGTAAAAGTTGCAATTGTTATGAAGAAAAAAAATGTCTCACAAAAAAAAGCAATTGAGTTACTTAAAGCCGCTAATGAATTTATAAGAAAAATTTTTTATTTTTAGAAAAAATAAATTTATGAAATACATTAGTACGAAAAGAGTAAAAAAAAATATAGTTTATTATTTGTTTGTTATTTTTATATCAGTATGGCTAATCGGTTGTAATAGATATAAAGATGGACGACATCCAGCAAAAATTTATTATTCTAACTTTAATACAAATTTTTCCAATACTTATAGTAAAATAGAGGTAGAGGTTGAAGATGATAAAGTTGTGAAAATTTATTGGCCACGTGGCGGGTGGTTAGATTATTCTCATATTACTCCAGCAAAATTAGATAAAAATGGGCACACAACTATATTTTGGGCAGTTGAAGCGAGAATGTATGAGGTTCAATTACTTTCTCCATAAGAGAAACTATGTTTAGTTACTTTTTTATTTCTTCAATTTTTTTCCTGATAAACTTCCAACTGGTTAAATAGAAGTGTTTTATCTCATCATAAACAGGTTATTTTGGCAAAAAATTGACGCATTTTTTCCCAAAAGAAGAGTGTTTTTTCTCGTCGGAATGGTTTACTTTTGACCGAAACGATGATATTTTTGTAAAAATACACTCTATTTTCCGAAAAGTGTAATCAAATCGGTCACAAATATGTTTCACCGAGACAAAAATGAAGGCATTTTGTTCCGAAAAAAGTTATTCCC
>SXSO01000094.1 GCA_005792205.1 Bacteroidota bacterium
TGAGTTTTGATTGTAGATTTTTTTTTATTTTCATTTACTATATTTTTTTACTGCAGTATTTATTTCTAAAATTTGTGAAACAAAATTTTCCAAATCATTTAACGGAAGCTGACTTTGTGAATCGCTTTTTGCTTTGTTTGGATTTGGATGTGTTTCGAGAAAAATTCCATTTATTCCAATTGCAGTTGCTGATTTTGCAAGTGGTAAAATAAATTCTTTTTGACCTCCACTAATCCCACTATTTGCCGATGGAAGTTGAACGGAATGCGTTGCGTCATAAATTATTGGATATCCAAATTGTTTCATAATTTCAAGCGATCGCATATCAACAACTAAATTGTTATATCCAAAAGTTGTCCCTCTTTCTGTGAGAAGAATTTTTTTATTTCCTGCTGATACAATTTTTTCTGCTGAAAATTTTATATCATATGGAGAAAGAAATTGTCCTTTTTTTATGTTTACAATTTTATTTGTTTTTCCAGCAGCAATTAGTAAATCAGTTTGACGCGAAAGAAACGCAGGAATTTGTAAAATGTCCGCAACATCACAAACCAAATCAATTTCATTTTCTGTGTGAACATCAGTTAAAATTGGAAGCGAAAAAGTTTTTTTTACATCTTCTAAAATTTTTTTTGCTTCTTTAAATTCAATTCCAACAAATGATTTTACACTTGTGCGATTTGCTTTTTTATACGATGATTTAAATACGAAAGGAACATTATATTTTTGTGAAATGGAAGCAATTTTTTCTGCTGTTTGAAAAATTATTTTTTTATTTTCAATGACACAAGGTCCTGCAATGAAAAAAAATTTTTTCCCAAAAATGATATTTTCTATTTTATTCAATTGAAATTTTTTATGAAATATAAAAGAAAATTTTTTGATTGAATTGAAAGTAATTTACAAATTGCACAATTTTTAAAAAGTTGAAAACTCGTTTCAATAACTCTAAAAACTATTTATTATTGTGTTTAAAACAATTATTTTTTGATACATTATCTCATCAAAAGTTGGAGTATTTTTGTGTGAAAGAAGAGTGTTTTTCCTCGTCGGAATGCTTTACTTTTGACCAAAATAATAGTATTTTCGTAAAAATACACTCTATTTTCCGGAAAGTGTAATCAAATCGGTCAAAAAATGCTTCACTGACACGAAAATGAAGTCATTTTGTTCCGAAAAAGATCTAAATTTATTGAGTTTTTATTTGTAATAATATGGGTTTTACCAGTGATATTATTGGGTAAAATGTGTCATCTATTAACTAAAACCATTTACACATTTTGTAAAAATAAAAACATATTTGATAAACTAATTTCCCTATTAAAATAAAATATAAATAAAAACAAAACACACAATTTACTATCATTTATATTATATAAAATAGTTCTTCTGTTTCACAAAACCCGAAACTTAAAACTTTCATATATTTGCCACAAATTTTTTAATCTAAATAATAATGGAAGAAAAAAAAGAAATTCAAGAAAAACAAAAAACAGAAAAATTTCCGTTAACATTTCCAGTTTTGCCGTTGAGAGATGTTGTGATTTTTCCTCATATGATGTTTCCAATTTTAGTTGGACGAGAACAGTCATTAAAAGCGGTTTCGCATTCAATAGAAAATGAAAAATATATTTTTGTTGTCGCTCAAAAAGATTCGTCAATTGACGATCCAAATGAAAATGAAATTTACAAAGAAGGCACAATTGCAAAAGTGTTTCAACATTTAAAACTTCCAAATGGAATAATGAAAATTTTAGTTGATGGAATTGTTCAAGGAAGAGTTATGGAATTTATTCCCAATAAAAATTTTTTAGAAGCAAAAATAATTGTTTCAACTCCAACACTTGAAAAAAGCGATGACTTAAATGCGTTGCTTCGTTCTGCGTCCAATTTATTTATTGAATATGTGAACATCAATAAAAATATTCCACCAGAAATTTTAATTGCGTATGAAAATATAAAAGATGAAAGAAAAAAAATGTATTTTATTGCGGCAAACATTTCACAAAAAATTGAAGCGAAACAAAAAATACTTGAATGTGAAAGTTTGAACGAACAACTTTTTGAAATCATAACAATTTTGACAAACGAATTAAATGTTTTAAAAATTGAAAAAGAAATTGACGATAAAGTTCACGAGAACATTCAGAAAAATCAAAGAAAGTTTTTTATTCAAGAACAAATTAGAATTTTACAAGATGAACTTGGCGAAGATGAAGTTTTGACTCCAGATCTTTTGAAGTTGAAAGATTTAATTGTGAAAGCGAATATGCCTGAAAATGTTAAAGAAAAAGCAATGGAAGAATTTGACAAGTTGAAAAAAATTCCATCGCAATCACCAGAAGCAACAGTTTCTCGCAATTATCTTGATTGGATGATTTCACTTCCGTGGAACAATGAAACAAAAGATAATTTAAATGTTTTACATGCGAAAGAAATTTTAGATGAAGATCATTTTGGACTTAAAAAACCAAAAGAAAGAATACTTGAACATATTGCTGTTTTAAATTTAATCAAAAGAAAAAAAACAAAAAATAAAGTTTCTCCCAAAAGTCAAATACTTTGTTTAGTTGGACCACCAGGAGTTGGAAAAACATCACTTGGAAAATCAATTGCTCGTGCATTGGAAAGAAAATTTGTGCGAATATCGTTAGGAGGAGTTCGCGATGAAGCAGAAATTAGAGGTCATCGCAGAACTTATATTGGTTCAATGCCTGGAAAAATATTGCAATCAATGAAAAAATCAGGAACAACAAATCCAGTGATTTTAATGGATGAAGTTGATAAAATGAGTATGGATTTTCGTGGAGATCCATCTGCTGCACTTCTTGAAGTTTTAGATCCTGAACAAAATTTTTCTTTCAACGATCATTATTTAGATGTTGATTATGATTTGTCTAAAGTAATTTTCATTACAACAGCAAATGTCAAATACAATATTCCATCACCACTTTTAGATAGAATGGAAGTGATTGAACTTTCCAGTTATTTAGATTTTGAAAAACTTGAAATTGCAAAACGACACATTATTCCAAAAGTGTTGAGCGAAAATGGAATGAGTAAAAAAGAAATTTCAATAAAAGATTTTGCAATTAAAAAAATTATTAGCGAATATACTCGCGAAGCCGGAGTTAGAAATCTTGAACGAACAATTGAATCATTGTGTCGCAAAGTTGCGAAAGAAATTGTTGAGAAAAACATTCAGAAAAAGAAAATCGTAATTTCAGAAAAAGAAATTGAAAAATTTCTTGGAGTTCCAAAGTTTCGTTCAAAAGAAAAAGAAAAGAAAAATGTAGTTGGTTCAGTGATGGGACTTGCTTGGACAAGTGTTGGTGGAGAAATTTTGCGTGTTGATGTTTCAATAATGTCGGGAAGAGAAAAATTAACTCTCACGGGAAAGATGGGTGAAGTTATGAAAGAATCAGCACAAGCAGCATTGAGTTATATCAGAGCAAATTTCAAAACTTTAAACATCAATGAAAATTTTTACAAAGATAAAGAAATTCACATTCATCTTCCTGAAGGAGCAATTCCAAAAGATGGACCATCAGCAGGAGTTACAATGACAATGGCAATGATTTCTGCAATTAAAAATAAACCAGCATTTTCTTCAGTTGCAATGACGGGAGAAATTACACTTCGCGGAGATGTTATTGCAATTGGTGGTTTGAATGAAAAACTTCTTGCGGCAAAACGCAGTGGAATAAAAACTGTTATCATTCCAAAAGACAATGAAAAAGATTTGATTGAAATTTCAGAACAAATAAAAAATGGTTTGAAAATTATTCCAGTTGTAAAAATTACTGAAGCGATTGAATTTGTATTTGAAAAAGAAAAAAAATCATAATGCAATTTATTGATGAAGCAAAAATTTTTGTAAAATCTGGAGATGGTGGAAGTGGAGTTGTAAGTTTTCGTCATGAAAAATTTATTCCAAAAGGTGGTCCCGATGGTGGAAATGGTGGGAGAGGTGGCGATGTAATTTTTGAAGTTGATAAACAATTGTTTACACTTTTAGATTTTAGATATAAAAAAAAATATTTTGCTGAAAACGGAAATAACGGTTTGTCTTCAAATAAAACAGGAAAAAGTGGAAATGATTTAATCATTAAAGTTCCTTGTGGAACAGAAATTTTTAACAGTGAAACAAATGAACTAATTGCTGATTTGTATGAAGACAAACAACAAGTAGTTATTGGAAAAGGTGGAAAAGGTGGAAGAGGAAATGCTGAATTTGCAACATCAACAAATCAAACGCCAAGAAGATGTGAAAGAGGAATTTCTGGAATTAGCTTAAACTTGCATCTTTCGTTGAAACTTATTGCAGATGTTGGTTTAGTTGGATTTCCAAATGCGGGAAAATCAACTTTAATTTCGCGAGTTTCTGCTGCCAAACCTAAAATTGCCAACTATCCTTTTACAACACTTATTCCAAATCTTGGAATTGTAAAAGTAGATGACTATAAAAGTTTTGTAGTTGCTGATATGCCGGGAATTATTGAAGGTGCTCATATTGGTCGTGGTCTTGGAATTCAATTTTTAAAACATATTGAAAGAACGAAATTACTTGTGTTTCTTATAGATGCAACTTCTGAATCTCCAAAAAAAGAATTTCAAACATTGCTAAATGAATTAAAACTTTTCAATGAAAAATTTACTGAAAGAAAAAAAATTATACTTCTTACAAAATCAGATTTACTTGATGAAAAAGGAATTGAAAAAATATCTAAACTAAAATTTCCTAATAAAATAAAGTCGTTTGTTATTTCTTCTGTAAGTGGTTTTGGAATTGAGAGTGTAATAAAAATTATTTGGAAAAACTTACAGTTGATATAATTGTATGAAATATAAATTTTTAATTTTTTATTTATTTATTTTTTCTCAAAAAAGTTTTTCACAAAATGATTCTATCAAACAAGTTGAAAAAGTTAGTGAAACAAAATATAGAATTGGAAAAGTTTTTATTGATACTGAAAAAAAAGAAATTGAATTGAGTGGTTATGTGAATATGGATTCTGGACTTGTGGAACTTATTGCTTGTGCTCCTTTTGGAAAAGTTCATGAAAGTATTTTTGTTTGGGATGTAGTTCCATCACACTTGCAAATCTCATTGATTTTATTGGGTTTAAACTATGGTGGAGGAGTAAATGTACAAGGTGATTCACTTCTTCCAAAAGGAGATAAGGTTGATGTTTTTATTTCTTGGAAAAAGGATGGAAAATTTTTTGATTATCGTGCAGAAGAATGTGCGATAAATGTTGTAGAGAATAAACCATTGGAAAAAATAAGTTGGATATTTAGTGGTTCAAGAGTTGTGAATGGAATTTTTATGGCAGATGTTGAAAAATCACTTCTTACAACTTATAGAGATCCAAATACAATTTTAGATAATCCACATTCAAGTGGAACAAATGATGCTATATTCATTGCAAATTCTCAAATACTTCCTGCAAAAAAAACTCCAATAAAAATAAAACTTAAACCAGTAAAGTAAAAAATGTTTGAAGAATTAAGTCAAAAATTAGAAAATGTTTTAAGAAAAATTCGTGGTGAAGGGAAAATTAGCGAATCTAATGTTTCTGAATCGCTTCGTGAAATACGAAAAGTTTTGCTTGATGCAGATGTAAATTTCAAAGTTGTAAAACAGTTTATTGAAGAAGTTCAAAAAAGTGCAATTGGCCAAGAAGTTTTACGAAGCATAACTCCGGGACAACAAATTGTAAAAATAATTTATGACGAGTTGGTGAATTTAATGGGGAAAGAAAAATCTGAAATAAATTTTTCTAATACAACTCCAACAGTTATTTTAATTGCTGGTATTCAAGGTTCTGGAAAGACAACATTCAGTGCAAAACTTGCAAACTATTTTTTCAAAAAAGGAAAACATCCACTTCTTGTTGCTGCAGATATTTATCGTCCTGCTGCAGTTGAGCAATTGAAAATTCTTGGAAAACAAATTTCAATTCCTGTATTTCATATTGAAAACAAAAGTGCTATTGAAATTTCTCAAAGTGCTATTCAAAGTGCAAGAGAAAATGCTCGTGATGTTGTAATAATTGATACTGCTGGTCGTCTTCATGTTGATGAGATGATGATGAATGAAATTTCCGAAATAAAAAATAAAGTTCTTCCAAAGGAAATTTTATTTGTAGTTGATTCAATGACGGGACAAGATGCAGTAAATACAGCAAAGATATTCAATGAAAGATTAGATTTTTCTGGAATTGTATTGACAAAACTTGATGGTGACGCAAGAGGAGGCGCCGCTCTTTCAATTCGTCATGTTGTGAATAAACCAATAAAATTTATTAGCAACGGTGAAAAACTAAATACACTTGAACAATTTTATCCTGAAAGAATGGCATCGCGAATTTTGGGAATGGGAGATGTTATTTCATTAGTAGAAAAAGTTCAGGAACAAATTGACGAAAAAGATGCCCAAAAACTTGAAGAAAAAATTCGTAAGTCAGAATTTACATTTGATGATTTTTTGGAACAAATTTATCAAATAAAAAAAATGGGTTCTATAAAAGGTATTCTAAAAATGCTTCCGGGAATGGGATCACAAATTGATAAAATGAATGTTGATGAAAAATCATTTGTGAAAGTTGAAGCAATAATCCAATCAATGACAAAAGAAGAAAGAAGAAAACCACACATTTTAAACGGAAGTAGAAGAAAAAGAATTTCAATTGGAAGTGGAAATTCAATTCAAGAAGTAAATAGAGTTTTGAAACAGTTTAATGAAATGCAAAAAATGATGAAAATGGTTTCAAAAGGAAAAATTCCAAACTTCTTAAAAGGATTGAAGTTTTAATAAAAAAAAATTTGTATATTTCACATCAATTTTTAAAACACGGAGTAAAATTTGGTAAAATTAAGATTATCTAGAATGGGCAAAAAGAAAATGCCAATTTATAAAATTATCGCAGCAGATTCTCGTTCACCACGAGATGGAAGATTTATTGAAGCAGTTGGACTTTACAATCCAAATGTAAACCCAATGCAAATTGATCTGAAAGAAGAAAAGGTTTTTCGTTGGTTTAAAAATGGAGCAGTTCCAACGGATACTGTGAGAAGTTTGTTGCGAAAAAAAGGTATTTTACATAAATGGCATTTAATGAAAAAGGGTTTTTCAATTCCTGAAATTGAAGAGAGTATGCAAAAGTGGCAAATTTTGCAATCAGAAAAACTTGCAAAAGAAGAGACAAAAAAATTAGAAAAAAAGAAAAAATCTTCTTCTAAAAAATCTGCTGAATAATTTTTTTTTGTAATGAAATCATAATCTAATAAGTAAAAAAAGAGGTAAATCGTGAAAGAATTCATTGAATATTTGGTTAAAAAATTAGTTGATTCTCCTGATGATGTGGAGCTTCATTCTGAAACTACTGATGATATAGATGTATTTTATCTAAAAGTTGCAAAAAGCGATATGGGTAAAATCATTGGAACACAAGGTAGAAATGCTAATGCTCTTAGAACCATTATCAATGCTTATGCAAAAAAGAATAGGCAAAGAGTTAAATTCAGAATTGTAGACGAAGAAAAAGATCAACAACATTAAAACAATCGTTGATTTAGTAGTTTTTTGATTACAATTGGAAAAATTGTAAAAAGTGTTGGAATTAAAGGAAGTGTAAAAGTTGTTCCATTTAATTCTAATTTTTTAAGTTTTAGAAAACTGAAAAAATGTTTTGTAGGAAACAATATTGAAGATTCCGTGGAATTAAATATTGCCTCTATAAATTTTTATGTAAAATATATTGTTCTTTTTTTTGATGGTTTTGTAGATATAAATCAATCTAAAAATTTAGTTGGAAAGTTTTTATTTGTCAAAAAAAATACGATAAAACTTTCAAAAAATGAATGGTTTATTGACGATATAATTGGATGTGAAGTTTTTTCTAAAGAAAAATATTTTGGGAAAATTGTGGATGTTTTAAAAATGCCTGCAAACGATGTTTGGGTTACAATTAAAGATGAAAAAGAGATTTTAATGCCCATTGTGAGTCACTTTATAGAAAGTGTTCAAATTGAAGAAAAAAAAATTTTTATTTCACACCAACTTGAAAGTTTATTAGAAGAATAAAATGCGATTTGATATAATTTGTGGAGTTCCAGAAATTTTAACAAGTTGTTTTTCTGAAAGCATAATAAAAAGAGCACAAGAAAAAAGTTTAGTGGAAATTTTTGTTCATAATCTTCACGATTATTCTAACGATAAACATTGTAAAATTGATGACATTCCTTATAGTGGTGAAGCAGGAATGGTTTTAAAACCAGAACCAATTTACAATTGTATTTCACATTTAGAAAAGGAAAGAAAGTATGATGAAATTATTTTTCTTTCTCCTGATGGAAAAGTTTTTAATCAAAAAATTGCAACTGAACTGTCATTAAAAAAAAATATAATTTTGCTTTGCGGACATTACAAAGGAATTGATGAAAGAGTTAGACAAAGTTTGGTTACTTGTGAAATCTCAATTGGAGATTATGTTTTAACAGGAGGTGAATTGGCAGCAGCAGTTGTTGTGGATGCAACGGTGAGATTGATTCCAGGTGTTGTTGGTGATGCGGAATCGCTTTTAACAGATTCGTTTCAAGATAATTTGCTTTGTGCATCTTCGTATACAAGACCATCTGAATTTATGTCTATGAAAGTTCCTGAAATTTTGCTTTCAGGAAACCATAAAGAAATAAGAAAATACCGTTTACTTGAACGAATCGAAAAAACAAAAAAGTTAAGAAAAGATTTATACGAAAAATTTTTAAATAAGAATAAAGATGAATAAATTACAGATTGTAGAATCAATGCAGTTAAAAAATGATATTCCAGAATTTTTTCCCGGAGATACTGTGAATGTTTCTGTAAAAGTTATTGAAGGTGATAAAGAAAGAATTCAGCATTTTGAAGGTTGGGTTATCAAAAGACATAACAATGGAATAAACTCAACTTTTACTGTAAGAAAAGTTTCACATGGTATTGGTGTTGAAAAAAATTTTCCACTTCATTCACCACGGGTCTCAAAAATTGAAATTGTTAAAAAAGGTAAAGTTAGAAGAGCAAAACTTTACTATTTGAGAGATCTCTCACAAAAACAAATTCAACACAAAATTAAGTAAGTGCAGAGTAATAGTTTTAGAATTGGTTTTCCAAATTTAGTTTGTGCAAAACCAATTCTTTTTTTATTACAAACAAAACTTAAAGACAATTCTTTTTTCAATTTTAATTTTGAGTCGGAACTGATTGCTCCAAACTACAGTTTCGATTTGGCTCTTGTTTCTCCATTCATTTACGCAAAATATTTTTCAAATTACAAAGTAGTTCCCAATATTTGTATTTCTACATTTCAAAATTCTAAACTTATTCGTCTGTATTTTAAAGAAGGATTAGGATTTATAGAAAAACTTTCCATCAATCCAAATTATATTTCTGAGACGATTATTACCTCAATTATTTTTTCAGAACAATATGGAATTACTCCAAAAATAATTCCTACAATTTCAAATTCACTTGAAACAATGTTTGAAAAAAGTGATTGTGCCATAATTATAGATGAGAATTTGGATGAAAATTTTCAAAAAAAATTTATTGATTTATCTGAATTTTGGATGGATATTTTTGAATATCCATTGATAAATAAAGTTTTAATTTGCAGTGAAAAATTTGCTGAAAGTGATGAGATAAAAATAATTTCAAATTTGGGAGATGAGGCAAAAAGTTTTATCAAAAATTTAGGAGATGAAAAAGAAGCAAATTATCTTTCCAATTTCAACTACAACTTAGGAGAAAGTGAAGTAGAAGCAATTCAAGAATTTTTTAGAATATGTTTTTACTACAAGTTCTTAAACGACATTCCCGATTTGCATTTCTGTTAAAACAGGTTTTCCTACATTTATTTTTTTAGTATATCGTTTTTTGAAAAAATATCTTATATTATGTATAACAATTTTTTAATAAATAACATAAAGAAAGGAAATCAAATGCGTAAGTTATTTTGTTTTTTAATGCTTTTGTTGATATTTTAACAAATTATTTATTTTCACAAGAATTTGAAGATGAATATTCAAACACAGAACCGTTATATATTCAACTTGGTTTAGGGTATGCAAATCCGAGTTATCCATTGTTTCTTCAGCTAATCGTTGATGACTTAAAGAATGATGATGGTATTACTAAAACTTCGATGTATATTGATTTAGGGTTATATTGGCATATTGCACCTCAAACAATTATAGGACCAAATATTAATGGTGTTGGTGATCGTTTTCAAGATGAAGATGAAAACTATTTTCAAATGAATCAATATATATATGGGGTGAGTGTAATGCATTATTTAATTCGTTCGTTTGGAAGTGGGGTTTTTATACGAGGAGATGCTGGTTTAGCAAAAGTAATATCAGTAAGTGACATATATGGAATAGAATATAATATAACTAGTGATAATGGGTTTGGATATTTAGTAGGTGGTGGATATTCATTTGATACTGATGGAACAAGAATTCTTTTAAATATAAACTATACTTCTCATTCTGTTGAAGATTATGATTATTCATCTGTGAATGTAGGTGTAAATTTTTTATTCTAATTTTTTTTAGAAAATAGAAATATTGTTTATTTTTTAGATATTAAACACAATATGTTTTTACAACTTCATCTATTAGAAAAAAACTATGAAACTAAAAAAAATATTTATTGCTTTATTATTTTTATTACCAACAAGAACAATACCCCAAAATTGCTATGAATCCTATATTGTTACTCCAAGTCCATTTATGGGAAATCATGGTGAAATTTTTAAACTTAAAGATGGTTCATTATGGGAAGTAAAATATGAGTACTCTTATTTATATGAGTATTATCCAACGGTTATAGTTTGTCCCAGTAAAAA
>SXSO01000095.1 GCA_005792205.1 Bacteroidota bacterium
AAGTATATTTAAAAAAAAATTAAAATTATGTTAAGCGATTTATCTAAAATTCAATATAAAAAAAATATTTTAGAAACAATTGGAAAAACTCCTCTTGTAAAATTAAATAAAATTTCAAAAAATTTAAAACCGCAAATCTTTGTAAAAGTAGAATTTTTTAATCCCGGAGGTTCTGTGAAGGATAGAATTGGTTGTGGAATTATTGAAGATGCAGAAAAAAAAGGACAACTAAAACCAGGAGGAACAATTGTAGAATCAACTTCGGGAAATACTGGAGTTGGGCTTGCAATTGCTGCAGCAGTGAAAGGATATAAAAGTATTTTTACTTTGCCCGATAAAATGAGTCATGAAAAAATTCGGCTTCTAAAAGCATTTGGTGCAGAAGTTATAGTAACGCCAACTGCTGTTCCTCATGATTCACCTGAAAGTTATACAGAAGTTGCAAAAAAAATTGTTCGCGAAACACCAAACTCAATTCTTGCAAATCAATACTTTAATCCAAAAAATACTGAAGCACACATTGAAACAACTGGACCAGAAATTTGGGAACAAACCAACGGACAAATTGATTATTTTGTTTCTGGAATGGGAACTGGAGGAACAATTTCTGGTGTTGCAAAATTTTTAAAAGAAAAAAATCCAAACATAAAAATAATTGGTGTGGATCCAAAAGGTTCAATTATTGCCGAAACTTTTCATACAAAAAAAACGAGTAATAATGCTGCTCCTTACAAGATTGAAGGAATTGGACAAGATTGGATTCCAGGAATTTTAAATTTTGAATTGATTGATGATATATTGGAAATATCTGATAAAGAATCATTTCTCGCTTCAAGAAGAATGACGAAAGAAGAAGGAATTTTTGTTGGTGGAAGTTCTGGAACTGCGATTGCAGGAACTTTAAAACTTGCAAAAAAACTTTCTGAAAAAGATGTTGTTGTAGTTTTGCTTCCAGATACGGGAGAAAGATATTTAAGTAAAATGTATAATGATGATTGGATGAAAGAAAATGGATTTTTAACTCCTGAAAAAATTTCACTTCGTTATATTTTGAATGAAAAGAAAAATTCAGTTCCACAAATTATTTCTGTTTCAAAAAATGAAACTGTAAAAAATACATTACATCTAATAAAACAATATAACATTTCTCAAATTCCTGTAATTGAAAATGGAAAATGTATAGGAAGTATTGATGAAACAAATTTGATGAGAAATGTTTTATCATCTCCAAATGTAATGGAAAGTACAGTTGCAAATTTTTTAGAAACATCTTTTCCCATTATAAACATTGATGCAGAATTTTCTATAGTAACACAATTTTTAACTCAAAAAATTTCTGCTGTATTGATTGAAGAAAATAAAAAAGTGTGCGGAATTATTACTAAGTATGATGTTTTAGAATATTTAACAAAATAAAAAAATGTCTCATCACAAATTTGCAAAACAAATACACGAAAGAGATAATTACACTTGTGTTTATTGTAATTTAGACGGAAAATTAAGTTACATAAATTACAGAATGCTTACTCTTGATCATTTAAAACCTAAAGCGTATGAAGAAAATAATTCTATAGAAAACTTAATAACTGCATGTTTTATTTGCAATCAATTCAAAGGGCATTTTTATCCCGAATATGCAAAAACACAAAAAGATGTTTTCAATGAAATAAGAAAACATATTAAAACACAACTTTCATTTGATTTTAAAAAATATATTTCTGATGTCAAAAAGTTTATCTAATAAAATTCGCTTTGCAACAAAAGCAATTCATGCGGGACAAAGTGCAGATCCAAATAATGGTGCTGTAATGATGCCTATTTATCTTACATCAACTTATCTTCAAGATGGCATTGAAAAACCGCGACAAGGTTATGAATATTCAAGAGTTACAAATCCAACACGAACTGCTTTAGAAAATAATCTCGCGTCACTTGAAGATGGAAAATATGGAATGGTATTTGGTTCGGGAATGGCTGCTATTGATTCACTTTTTCATCTTCTCAAACCAAATGATCATATAATTTTTTCAAAAAGTATTTATGGTGGAAGTTATAGAATTGCAAATTCAATTTGGAAAAATTTCAATTTGAATTTTAGTTTTGTAGATACAACAAATATAAATGAAGTTGAAAAAGTATTTAACAAAAACACAAAAATGATTTTTGTTGAAACTCCTACAAATCCAACAATGGAAATAACTGATATAAAATTGATTTCAAATTTCGCGAAAAAAAATAAATTGATTTCAGTTGTAGATAATACTTTTGCAACTCCATATCTTCAACAACCATTGAAATTTGGCATTGATGTTGTTGTTCATAGTTTGACAAAATATTTGAATGGACATAGCGATATGCTTGGTGGTGCTGTTATTACAAGCGATAAAAAAATTGCTGAACAAATAAAGTATTTTCAAAAATGTATTGGTGGAATTTTATCACCATTTGATAGTTGGTTATGTTTGCGAGGAACTAAAACACTTCACATTAGAATGGAAGAACATTGTAAAAACGCAATGAAGATTGCAGAATTTCTCTCTCAAGAAAAAAAAATAAAAAAAATTTTTTATCCCGGTCTCACTTCTCACCCGCAACATAAACTTGCAAAACGACAAATGAAAAACTTTGGTGGAATGATTTCGTTTGATATTGGAAATTTAAAAAACGTAAAAAAATTTGTAGACAAATTAAAAGTTTGCACTCTCGCAGAAAGTTTAGGAGGAGTTGAAACTTTAATTTGTCATCCCGCAACAATGACTCATTCTGCAATTCCAAAAGAAGAAAGAGATAAATCTGGAATAACAGAAGGATTGATTAGAATTTCAGTTGGAATTGAAAATGTAAATGATTTGATTGATGATTTAAAAAGTGCGTTGAAATAAAGAATGTTTTTCATTTTGATTTTGAAGTTTATATTTAAAATCAAAAATTTAATTTTTTACTTTTTGTATATTTAAAAAAAATTTTGGA
>SXSO01000096.1 GCA_005792205.1 Bacteroidota bacterium
ACTCTATTGAATTTAATCCTGAAAAAATTGAAACATTGCGAAATAGATTAGGTGAAATTTCAATGCTCAAAAAAAAATATGGACTTACAATTGAAAAAGTTTTAGAAAAAAAATTTGAATTAGAAAATGAAATTTCATTTGGAAAAAATTTTGAAACGGAAATAAATAAATTGAAAAATGCAATTGAAAGTAAAAGAAAAATTTTAGAAAAACAATCAATAGCAATAAATGAAAAACGAATTTCATCGGCAAATAAATTAGATAAAGAAATTGAAAAGAAATTGAAAGAACTTGGAATTCAATCTCCAACATTTCAAACAAAAATTTTTCAAGATGAAATTATCAACGATGAACTTTTCGCGAAATATCAAAATAAAAAAATCGCTTTAAATACAAATGGAATTGATAAAGTAGAGTTTTTTATTTCTACAAACAAAGGAGAATTTCCAAAACCTTTAATTGATGTTGCCTCTGGTGGAGAAATTTCTCGCATAATGCTTTCGCTTAAATCAATTCTTGCGTCATCAGATAAAATTCCAACACTTGTATTTGATGAAATAGATGTTGGAATAAGTGGACGAATTGCTCAATCTGTTGGAAAATGTTTGAAGGAACTTTCAACTCATCATCAAATAATTTCAATTACACATCTTCCCCAAATTGCTGCTTTTTCTGATTCACATTTTGTTGTTGAAAAAACTGAAATAAAAAATTCTACAACAAGTAAAATAAAAATTTTAAATCAAAAAGAAAAAATTTCTGAAATCGCAAAACTTTTAAGTGGAGAAAAAATTTCAAAAGAAAGTTTTGAAATGGCAAAACAACTCATTAACAATTCATGAATTTCTTTTTTTTAAGAAAACTCTTCTTCGTAAATTTGAGCACAATTTTTATTAAATGATTCTTTCTGATTCTCAAATTTTACAAAAAGTAGAAAACGGTTCAATCGTTATAAAACCATTTCGCAGAAGTTGTTTAGGGGCAAATAGTTACGATGTTCATCTTGGAAAATTTATTTCTCTTTACAACGATGAAATTTTGGACGCAAAAGTTCATAATAAAATTCACACATTTGAAATTCCAAAAGATGGATACATACTTGTTCCGTCAAAATTGTATTTGGGTGTAACTGAAGAATATACCGAAACTCACAAACACGTTCCATTTCTTGAAGGAAAAAGTAGTATTGGAAGATTAGGAATTGATATTCACGCAACTGCAGGAAAAGGTGATGTTGGGTTTTGTAATACTTGGACATTGGAAATTTCTGTTAAACAACCCGTGAAAATTTATGCGGGAATGCCAATTGGACAATTAATTTTTTTTGAAATAAGTGGAAAAATTTTAACTCAATATTTCCAAAAAAAATCTGCAAAGTATAATAAGAAAACTATAAAACCAATTGAATCAATGATGTGGAAAAATTTTAAAAAATAATTTCTAAATTTTAAAATACTAAACTAATGAAATACACAAAACTATATAATGAAACAACAAACCTATGTTCTTGTGGAAAATGTGGTAAAGAAATTGAACTTAAGGCAACTGAATGTTCTTATTGTCGTGCTAATTTTTTAAGTAATTCACTTGAATTTTCTTCGGAGACACCACTTCCGATTCGTGTTCTAAAAATTTTTGCTTACATAGATTTAATAGTTGGAATAATAGCGGGTCTTTTTACAATAAAAGAAAACGGGATACTTGGCCTTGCTTTTATTTTACAAGGAATTTTAATTTGCTCTCTATTTTTAGTTATTGCTTTAATTGCTGAAAATATAATCGAAATACGAAAAAACACAACACAAAAAAAATAATAACTATGCTACATAAACTCAAACTTTTCATTTTAATTATATCCTCTTTCACTTCAATATTAACATACTCGCAAACAAAACGAGTTATGGAAATTGATGATTTATTCAAAACAAAAAAAGTTAGCGATGCTCAAATTTCTCCCGATGGAAAATTTGTTGCATTTGTTATCGCTGTTGTAAATAAAGATGCAAATAATTCAAACAGTGATATTTGGCTCATGAAATCAGATGGAAGCGAAATGCGACAAATTACATTTTCTCCAAAAAGTGATAACAATCCTCGTTGGTCAAATGATGGAAAATATATTTCATTTGTTTCAACGAGAAATGGAACTTCACAAATTTATTTATTGGATATAATAAATGGTGGGGAAGCAAAACAAATTACACATATTTCAACGGGAGCAAGTCAGCAAAAATTTTCTCCTGATGGAAAATATATTTCATTTATTTCATCTGTTTATCCAGAATTTTCAAATCTTCCATTTAAAGAAAGTGATAAAAAAAATTTAGAAAAAGATGAAGCAAAAGAAAAAAACAAAGTTAAAGCAATGCTTTTTGACCAACTTTTATACCGTCATTGGGATGAATGGACAGAATTTAAACGAATGCATATTTTCATTCAAACAATTGAAAATGGAGAAGTAAAAAACTTAACTCCCGGAAATCGCGATGCGATTCCAAACTCATCTACATTTTCATCAGGAGATGATTATGATTGGTCTCCCGATGGAAAAGAAATTGCTTATACAGCAACTCCTGAAAATGTTCACGAAGAATCGTGGAGTACAAATCATGATATTTATATTGTAAATATTGAAACAGAAAAAAGAAAAAATATAACTGAAAAAAATCTCGCTGCTGATGGCTCTCCAAAATATTCTAACGATGGAAAATATATTGCATATCGTTCACAACGAACTCCAAAATTTGAAGCAGATAAATGGGAATTATTTTTGTATGATAGAAAAAATAACTCAACGAAAAGTATCACTGAAAATTTAGATTATTCATTCGGCGGATTTATTTGGAAAAATGAAAGTTTAATTACAACTGCTGAAGAAAAAGCAGAAGAATTTATTTGGAAAATTTCAATTGATGGAAAACTTGAAAAAATTACAAATGATGGAACAAGTGTACAATTTTCAATTTCAAATAATGGAACAATTGCATTCACAAAAGCAACAATGATGCGACCAAATGAAGTTTTCATAATTCAATTGGATAAAAAAAATGAGAAAAAAGTTTCTAACATAAATGATGAAATTTTTTCCAATATTGAAATGAATGCTCCAGAAAAAATTTGGTTTGATGGTGCAAAAGTAAAAAATCAAATGTGGTTAATTAAACCACCAATGTTTGACGCAAATAAAAAATATCCACTTGTATATCTTGTTCACGGAGGACCACAAGGAGCGTGGATGAATGGTTGGTCATATCGTTGGAATCCTGAACTTTGGGCTGCACAAGGATATGTTGTCGTTTGTCCAAATCCAACGGGAAGTACAGGATTTGGACAACAATTTACAAATGATATTTCACACGATTGGGGAGGAAATGTATTTGTAGATTTAATGAAAGGTTTGGATTATATCACAAAAAATTATTCTTTCATTGACACAACTAATATGGCAGCAGCAGGAGCAAGTTACGGTGGTTATATGATGAATTGGTTCAATGGACACACAACACGATTTAAAACACTTGTAACTCACTGTGGTGTTTATAATTTTTTCTCAATGTATGGAACAACAGAAGAAGTTTGGTTTGATGAATGGGAACACGGTGGAACTCCGTGGGATAAGAAAAAAGAATATGAAAAATTCTCTCCACACACTTATGCAAAAAATTTTAAAACTCCAACTTTTATAATTCATAATGCACTTGATTTTAGAGTTCCGTTCTCTGAAGGAATGCAATTATTCACTGCATTACAAAGACAAAATATTCCATCAAAACTTCTCTACTTTCCTGATGAAGGACATTGGGTTTTAAAACCTCAAAATTCAGAACTTTGGCACAAAGAAGTTTTTAAATGGATAAAAAATTACATAAAATAGTTTTTTAAAAAATAAAATGGATATATCATACATAAAAAATCAAAAATTATTAAACTGGATAAACGAAATAAAAGAACTTTGCAACCCAAACTCAATTTACGTTTGCGATGGTTCACAAGAAGAATATAATAATATAACTCAACAACTTGTAGATTCAGGAACATTTATAAAACTAAATGAAAATAAAAAACTAAATAGTTTTTATTGTGTTTCTAGTCCAGATGATGTTGCTCGCGTTGAAGATAGAACTTTCATTTGTTCTAAAAACCAAATTGATGCTGGTCCAATAAACAATTGGATGGAACCAACTGAAATGAAAATTCTGCTTAAAGGACTTTTCAAAAATTCAATGATAGGAAGAACAATGTATGTAATTCCTTTTAGTATGGGACCAATTGGTTCTAAAATTTCCCATATTGGAGTACAACTTACTGATTCTCCATATGTTGTTGCTAATATGAAAATAATGACACGAATTGGAAAAAATGTCTTGGATATTTTGGATAACGATTTTGTTCCTTGTTTGCATTCAGTAGGATTTCCTTTGACAAATGGAACAAAAGATGTAAGTTGGCCGTGTAATAAAACAAAATATATTGTACATTTTCCTGAAGAAAAAAGTATTTGGTCATTTGGAAGCGGATACGGTGGAAATGCTTTGCTTGGAAAAAAATGTTTTGCATTAAGAATTGCATCAGTTATGGCAAAAGAAAATAGTTGGCTTGCAGAACATATGTTGATTGTAGGAATTACATCTCCAGAAGGAAAGAAAAAATATATTGCAGCAGCATTTCCAAGTGCTTGTGGAAAAACAAATCTTGCAATGCTTCAACCAACACTTCCTGGATGGAAAGTCGAAACAGTTGGCGATGATATTGCGTGGATGAAAATTGGAAATGATGGACGATTATATGCAATAAATCCTGAAGCGGGATTTTTTGGAGTTGCTCCCGGAACTTCATATAAAACAAACTATAATGCTATGAAATCATTGGAAAAAAATTCAATTTTTACAAATGTTGCATTAACTGATGATGGAAATATTTGGTGGGAAAAAATGACTGATCACATTCCAGAACATTTAACAGATTGGAAAAAAAGAAGTTGGACAAATGATTCTCAAGAACCATCTTCACATCCAAATTCTCGTTTTACAGCACCAGCAAATCAATGCCCAACAATTGACGTAAATTGGGAAAATCCAAACGGAGTTCCAATTGATGCAATTTTATTCGGTGGAAGAAGAGCAACTGTTGTTCCACTTGTAACAGAAGCATTGAATTGGCAACATGGAGTTTTTCTTGGTTCATCAGTTTCATCTGAAACAACAGCAGCAGCAGTTGGTGCAGTTGGACAATTGAGAAGAGATCCATTTGCGATGCTTCCTTTTTGTGGATACAATATGGGAGATTATTTTAAACATTGGATTGAAATGGGAAAAAAAATAAAACATCCTCCAAAAATATATTATGTGAATTGGTTTCGTAAAGATAAAGATGGAAATTTTATTTGGAATGGTTATGGAGATAATATTCGTGTTTTGAAATGGATATTCGAGAGAATTGATGAGAAAGTTGAAGCAAATGAAACACCAATTGGAAAAATTCCCCATTTAAAAGATTTGGACATAAGTGATTTAAATCTGTCAAAAGAAAACTTGGAAAAACTTTTTGAAATTGACAAAAACGCTTATTTAAAAGATGTTGAAAGCATTAAAGAATATTACAAAAAGTTTGGAGAAAAATTACCAAATGAACTTCTTCAAGAAGTTGATGAATTAGAAAAAAAATTGAAGTGAATCTTTTCTATGAAGTTCTAATAAATAATAAAAAAGAAAGTTTTCCTGCAATAATTTTTCTTCACGGAAGAGGTGCAAACGAATATGATTTACTTTCACTTTCAGATTTTTTGGGAAATAGTTTTAATTACTTTAGTATTCGCGCACCTTTTCCATTTGATTTTGGCGGTTACACGTGGTATGAAATTTTAGATGAAACTGGAAAACCAAATGAA
>SXSO01000010.1 GCA_005792205.1 Bacteroidota bacterium
CAACTGGAGGAAATTCGCTTGAATTTGAAGATACATTGAATAAAGAATTCCGTCGCCAAGATACAACGAAGACAATACGAAATGCAATTTTATTTCTTCTAATTATTGGAGCAATTGGTCTTGGAGCATATGAATTTTTTGTGATGAAAAAAGAAAGAAAACTTCAGGAACAAATTGAAAATATACAAAAAGAAGATTCCAAGAAGAATAAAGATTGGGAAACAAAATTTAGCAATTTTGAAATAGGTAAAGAAATTTATAGTTTTCAAAATATTGGAAAAATAGTTTCTCTTTGCATTTCAAAAAATGGAAAATATATTTCAGCAGTTGGGGATAATTACGCTAAAATTTGGAAAATAAATGATGGGAATATTTTGGAACCTGAATTTCCTCAAAGTAGTAGTGAAATATTTTCTTCTACAATTGCATATGATTCAGTTTTAATTTATGGAACAAATAATGAAATTTCAATTTCTGAATTTTCTATCTTTCAATCATTGCGAGCAACTAATGTTAAAAAACTAAAATCAAATGGATGGATTTATGCTTTGGCAATTTCACAAGATGAAAATACATTGGTTTCTGTTTCTGATCCTGCATCAATAAAGATTTTTCAAAATTGGAATTCAAATAATATTTCTGAATCAATAATTGATAATGCACATTTGCATCCTATCAATTCACTTCTTGTTAGCAAAAATTATATTGTTTCTGGAAGTGAAGATTTGACTATAAAAATTTGGAATTTATCTGATAAACAAAATTTTAAAACTTTTGAAAATAATTTTCCTGTAAAAATACTTGAAATAAGTTCTGATGAAAGTAAAATTTTTACTGGTGATATAAATGGAAATCTAAAAATTTGGAATATAAATGATGGAACATCAAACCAATTTCAATTGAATGCTGGTGAAATTACATCAATAAAAAATAGTAATGATGATTTGTTTATTGGAACTTCAAGTGGAAAAATTTTACTTTGGGATTTGGAAACTAATTCGTTAAAAAATACATTTTCAATTCATGATTTAAAAATTACTTCACTTGCTGTAAGAGAAAATATACTTGTATCAAGTGACGAAAATAAATTTATCAAAGTGGTAAAATTCAAATAATTTTTTTAAAACTAAAAAAATTGCCTTAAAGTATGTTTAAGGCAATTTTTATTTTGGAGAATTTTGTTCTTATCTTTTTTAAAAATAATTTGCTTGAAAAAATTTTTCTTATTTATTATTATTTCTTTTTGTTTTCAGGATTTATTGTTTATGCAACAAAATTGGTATAAACTTGATTCTCCTACAAATAAGTTTTTAACAAAAATTTATTTTGTAGATAATTTAAATGGGTTTATTTCTGGTGATTCGGGAATAATTTTAAAAACTACAAATGCAGGAATTAGTTGGAATATATTAAATACAGGAATTGAAAATAATATTGAAAATATATTTTTTATAAATAAAAACCTTGGTTTTGCATTAGCATGGAAAATTGATTCTCAACCTTATAAAACAATTATTTTGAAAACTATTGATGGAGGAAATGTTTGGGAAAAAAAAGAATATAATGAAGAGAATATTTTTTTTCAATCTATTCATTTTTTTGATTCGTTAAATGGTTTTTTAGGAGGATTTGGTGGAGTGATAGCAAAAACTATTGATGGAGGAAGAAATTGGAGAAATACTCAAGTTTTAGGAAATTGTTCTGCACTGCCAATTTCAAATTTTAGTTTTTTAAATAGAGATATTGCTTTTGCAACGGGAGGAGTTTTCGATTTTGCTGGAGTTATTTGGAATACAAAAAATAGCAATGGAGAAGAATGGAATTCTTTTTGTCTTGCTCCTGAACCAATTGAAAAAATTTGTTTTATAGATTCATTAAATATAATAGGTGTTGGAGGAGATTTTGAATATGGTGCAAGTGTTATTCGTTCTACTAATGGAGGAGATGATTGGAATTACAGTAGTTTAAATATTTTTGGAATTCCATATTCACTTTCAATGCGAACTCAAAATGAGTTTTGGTCTCCACTTGGTTTTGCAAACGAATTTCTTTATTCAACGAATTCTGGAATTGATTGGAATGTAATTTCAACTCCTGATTCAACTTCTATATTTGATGTATTTTTTGTGGATTCACTTTGTGGTTATGCAGTTGGATATAATGGAATAATTTTAAAATACACAAAAAATCCATTAAACATAAAAGAAGAAAAATTTCCAAATTCAATTTATCTCAATAATTATCCAAACCCGTTTAACAATGCAACAAAAGTTTTTTATAATTTAACTCATAATAGTTTTGTCAATTTAGATATATTTGATTTGAATGGAAATCTTATTAAAACACTTGTAAATAAATATCAATCTGAAGGTTCGTATAATTTAACTTTTGATTCAGAAAACTTTTCATCAGGAATTTATTTTTGTAATTTAAAAATAAAATCTAATAATTCTATTATCACGAAAACTCAAAAAATGATTTTACTAAAATAAATTTATGAAACGTATTACGCAATTTTTTTTACTTTTTATTTTTACTTTTTGTATTGTAAATTTTTCCCACACGCAAATAAATATTTATTTCAATAAAAGTATTGATTCCTCATTTAAACGATATGGAAAATCTGCAAAAGGAAATATTGATTTGAGTGCAAAACTTATTGAAAGAATAAACCAAGCAAATTATTCGATTGATTTGGCAATGTATTCTTTTAATTTAACTTCAGTTGGAAATGCGTTGATTGCTGCAAAACAAAGAGGAGTTAAAGTTAGATTTGTGTATAGAAATATTAGTATTGATGATCCAATTCAAAGTGCTGTTCAATCTTTAAAAGATGCGGGAATTAAAGTTATGCCACGAAAACAAACAAGTGGAATTATGCATAATAAATTCGCAGTATTTGATGGAAGAGATTCTACGAATCAATATCCAATAGTTTGGACATCTTCTTGGAATCCAACTACATCAGGATTATATGATGATTGGAATAATGCAATTGAAATTTTTAATCGTCAACTTTCAAACGCATATATAAAAGAATTTGAAGAAATGTGGGGAAGTAGTTCAGATAATTTTGATTCTTTAAATGCAAAATTTGGAGCAAGTAAAACAAATAACACTCAACATATTTTTAATATTGCGGGAAATTTAATTGAGTGTTATTTTTCACCAACTGATGGAACAAATTCAAAAATTGCTTCTGCGCTTGTAACTGCAAATTCAAATATAAATTTTGGTGTGATGAGTTTTACTCGCATTGAAATTGTAGATTCAATGAAAAAAATAAATAAAAATTTCAATATTCCAGTAAGAGGAATTATGGAACAAGTTGATGTATCTTATGTTTTTGATTCACTGTTAAAATTTTCTCAAATGTATTTGCATACATCTTATGGATTGTTTCATCACAAATATGCAATCATTGATGAAGGAACTTCAAATGCAAAAGTTATTACTGGTTCACATAATTGGTCTTTGAGTGCAAATTCTACAAATGATGAAAACACATTGATAATTTATGATGACACAATTGCAAATATTTATCGTCAAGAATTTGAACAACGAATTAAAGATGTTGGAAGTAAAATTTCGGGAATTGTGTTTGAAGATAAAAATGAAAATGGAATAAAAGAATCAAATGAATTTGGTATTCCAAATATTTCTTTGAAACTAATTTTTGGTGATACAATTTCTACTTCAACAGATGCGAGTGGAAATTATTCTATTCAAATTGCATCGTATGGAAATCAATTTTTAAAACTTTTCTTAGATTCAAATTATTTTCAAACATATCCGACAAATAATCAAAATTATATTTTCAATATTACTCAACAAAGTCAAAATTATACAAACAAAAATTTTGGAATACATTCTATTGATACAACAAAATATTTGACATTTGTTCAAGATTCTTTAAAACAAAAATCTTCAAAACTTAAAATCAATTTATCAATTCCAAATTTTGGAAATGTTAAAGACACAACATTTGTAAGATATTTCAACAACTCAATGTATATTGGAATTGCACGAACTGATAGTTCAAAGTTTTTTGGATGGATGAAAATGACTGATAATAGAGTTCCAATTTCACTTTTCACTTTGACGGGAATTTCTTCTCCGTTTGATTCGCTTTTTGGAAAACCTTTTTTGAAAGAATATAAACTTACTTATACTGCTGCGAAACAATTGAAACAAAGTGGATTTAATAATCATCTTTTTGGTGAATTGATGACACTAAAATTTAATGTTGGAGCAAGTGAATTAGAAATTACACCGAAAGGATTAAAAAATTTGACGTTTGTTGATGCAAGCAATTCTCTATGTTTTGGAAAAACTGTTGATGCGATTTTAAAACTTGCTGATACATGTTTAACAATGTGGAAAGGAAAAAATGATGTAATTTATTTTCTTTTAGATTCTGCAATTACAAAAATAAATAAAGCATTTGTTGGAAATATTGATTCAATTTATCGTGGAGGATTGCTTCAGGTAAATGGAAAAGTGAGTATACAGAATGTAAGTTATTTGAAAAATATTCAATCAAAAAGTTTTATAAGTTTTGATGAAGAAAATTTTGTTCCGAATAAATTTTCTCTGCAACAAAACTATCCAAATCCATTTAATCCAAATACAAAAATAAAATATGAAATCGCGAAAAGTGGATTTGTAAATTTAAAAGTGTTTGATGTTTTGGGACGAGAAATAAAAACACTTGTAAATGAAAATAAAAA
>SXSO01000097.1 GCA_005792205.1 Bacteroidota bacterium
GAAAATCATTATCTGAACTTCAACAAGTTGTAGAAAATTTTGGTTTGAATTTTGGATTTGATGTTACTAAATACATTGAGAACGATTAAACTTAGAAAATAAAACTAATTTATGCGACACGGAAAATCTTTTAGAAAATTAAAACGAACTGCAAGTCATAGAAAAGCAACAATTGAAGCACTTATGACTAGTTTGTTGCGACACAAAAAAATTAGAACAACAGTTACAAAAGCAAAAGAGTTGCGAATGTTTGTTGAGCCACTTATTACTCGTGCAAAAAATGCGGTTCTAAATGAAACTGCTGAACAAAAAAATGTTCACGCAAGAAGAGAAGTTGCTCGCCACATAAAAGATAGAAAAGTTGTGCAAGAACTTTTTAATAACATTGCTCAAAAAGTTGCGTCTCGTAATGGTGGTTACACTCGTGTTGTGAAGTTGGGACAACGACATGGAGATGCTGCTGAAGTTGCGATTATAGAACTTGTTGATTTTAATGCCGCTGATGCTGTTGTAAAAACTGAAACTAAAGCTAAAGCACAAAAGAAAAGTTAGTTTTTAATTAATAGTATATTTTAAAAAAGGGACACAAAATTTTGTATCCCTTTTTTTGTTTTGTTTATTTTATATCTTTCCAAAATTTTTTTAAAATATTTTGGAACATTTTAAAGTATATCAATTTATTTTCGCTAAAACAGAAAACGAATTTCAGAAAGCAAAAATTTTATTTTTGGAATATGCAAAATCATTGAACTTTGATTTATGTTTTCAAAACTTTGAAAGTGAATTAAATACTTTGAACATACAATATAATTTACCGTATGGAAGATTGATTTTAGTTTTGAACGAAAATAATTTTGAAATTGGTTGTGTGGGAATTCGCAAATTGGATAAAAAAATTTCTGAACTAAAAAGAATGTATGTGAAAAAAGAATTTCGCAATAAAGGAATTGGGAAAAAATTATTACAAAGTGCAATTGAAGAATCTAAAAAACTTGGATACGAAAAAATTCAACTTGACACAATTTCAACAATGACAGAAGCAATTTCTTTATATGAAAAATTTGGTTTTGCGGAAATTTCTTCTTACAGATATAATCCATTTGAAAACGCAAAATACTTTGAACTTAATTTAATTGAAAATCAAGAACCAAAACAAAAATTGCTATGAGATTATTTCGTAAAAAAAATATCAATGATATATTAAATGAAGTTTCACTTGAACAAAATGAAGAAACAAAACTAAAAAAAGTTTTAACTGTAAAAGATTTAACTTCATTTGGAATTGCTGCAATAATTGGTGCAGGAATTTTTAGTACAATTGGAAAGTCGTGTTATGACGGAGGACCAGCAGTAATTTTTCTTTTTATTTTTACTGCAATTGCGTGTGCTTTTTCGGCATTGAGTTATGCGGAGTTTTCTTCACGAATTCCTGTTTCGGGAAGTGCATATACTTATGCCTATGCTTCGTTTGGAGAATTAGTTGCGTGGATTATTGGATGGGATTTGTTGATGGAATATGCAATTGGAAATATAGCAGTTGCAATTTCTTGGTCAGATTATTTTACAGGATTTTTATCAGGATTTGGAATAATGTTTCCAACCTTTTTTTCAATGGATTATTTGACGGCATATCGTGGATTTCAAAGTGGAGATGTAAGTTCTTTTGCGTATAATGCGTGGATAAATGCTCCTCAAATTTTTGGAATAAAAATTATTGCTGATCTTCCTGCACTTGCAATTACATTTGTGATTACATGTTTAGTTTATGTAGGAATAAAAGAATCGCGAACTGCAAGTAATTTAATGGTGCTATTAAAATTATTTGTGATTGTTTTGATTATTATAGTTGGTTTTTTTTATGTGCAACCAAGCAATTGGAATCCATTTATTCCCAATGGAATAAGTGGTATTATGATGGGAGTTTCAGCAGTATTTTTTGCTTACATTGGATTTGATGCAATTTCTACAACTGCTGAAGAGTGTCAAAATCCTCAAAGAGATTTACCAAAAGCAATGTTTTATTCGCTTTTTATTTGCACAATTTTATATGTATTGATTGCACTTGTTTTAACGGGAATTATAAATTTCAAAGAATTAAATGTTGGAGATCCACTTGCATTTGTTTTTCAAAAATTGAACTTGAATTGGTTTAGTGGAATTGTTGGTATAAGTGCAATTGTAGCAATGTCAAGTGTACTTTTAGTTTTTCAACTTGGACAACCAAGAATTTGGATGAGTATGAGTAGAGATGGACTTTTGCCAAAAAAGTTTTCTGCAATTCATCCAAAATATAAAACACCTCATTTTTCCACAATAATTACAGGACTTTTTGTAGCAATTCCTGCTTTGTTTTTGAACTTGACAGAAGTTACTGATTTGACAAGTATTGGAACTTTGTTTGCGTTTGTATTGGTAAATGGTGGAGTTTTGTTATTGAAAAAAGATGAGAATCCTCAAAACCGAAAATTTAAAATTCCATATATCAATGGAAAAATTTTCTTTCCAGTTATTTTATTTGGAATTTTTCTTTCCGTTTATTTTTACAATAATGATATTATAAAAAACTTTTTTGACATAACAAGTTTTGAAATACTGCGAGCAAAAATTCCCATGCTAATTTTTTTATTAGTTATTCTTTTTGTTATAGTTGTTACATTTATAAAAAATCTTTCGTTGATTCCAATTTTGGGATTGACTTCTTGTTTATATTTGATGACTGAACTTGGAATAAAAAATTGGGAAAGATTTTTCATTTGGCTTGCGATTGGACTTGTAATTTATTTTACTTATGGATTTAAAAATAGTAAATTAAATAATAAATAAAGTTTTATTATCATCGTTGAAAAATTGGACACAAAGTTGTTTTGTGTCCCATTTTTGTTTTTGGGAGACGAGGAATAGTTCCAATTTATTTGTTTGAAAACTTATTCATATCATTAAAAATCCCGTTTCAATCCGAAAAAGTGGTTTACATGACATGTAAAGTCATTTACATATAGTAAAACATAGTAAACAGGAAAAAATTTCCTCTTTTAGATAACAGAACGGAAAAATTTTTCGTTCTAAACTATTCTCCCAAAACAACTTATATAAAAAAATAATTTGTATATATATATATATATTATTTATACATTTAAGAGATATTTTTTTTCACAAACTAATGAACATGTTTTTTTAATAACTAAAATAATTTACTCAAATGAAACTATTTAATCATATTATCATCGCAATTGCATTACTTTTTTCAGTAAATGCATATTCACAAAATCTCACAACTTCTGTTCAAGGAGTTCTTCGCGATAATCTTGGGCATTCAGTTGAAAATGGTCAATATGCATTGACATTTAAACTATATTCACAAGATGTTGGAGGAACTGCAGTTTGGATAGAAACTCAAAGTGCTGAAATTACTCACGGTGTATTTTCAATTGAACTTGGAGCAGTAACTTCACTTCCAACACTTGATGCTGGAACAAATTATTATCTTGGTATTTCAGCAGATGGAGGAGCAGAAATGCAACCAAGAACAAAACTTCAAAAAGCATTTGCAGCAAATATAACAGCATCGCTTTCGGGAAGTTCAAATATAGTTCCTTCAAGTGGAAATGTTGGAATTGGAACAAAAACACCTTCCAATAAATTAGAAGTAGTTGGTGATATAAAAACTACAGGATCAATAAAATTTAATGATGGAACATCGTTTTCAAGTTCAACTGGATTATCTGCATCAGGTGTTCTTGGTACATCAAATATATTTCCAAGTTCAGGAAATGTTGGAATTGGAACAACAAATCCAACAAGTCAGC
>SXSO01000098.1 GCA_005792205.1 Bacteroidota bacterium
AAAAGTTTTTTAAACTTTGAGTTTGAAACAAATTTTAATTTTAAGATTGAAATTATTAAAGGACTGAATGGGCTTTTCTCGTTGTATTAAAGAACTATAATATATCACCTTTATAAAAAAGGGAAACAAATATACAAACTTTTTTTATTCAATGCAAATCTTTTTCAACTTTTTTTCAAAATTTATTTTCATCTCGCAATGAATATATTTTTTCCCCTCAACAAAAGGGTCACAAATATACATTTTTTTTTATATTAACCAAATTCTATTTCACACAATTACTTTTTATCTATATCATATAGACATCAATAAACATTGTTCCCTTTCATTTATAATGAAAACTCAACTTTGTTTTTGTAACTTTGTTAAATTATTTTTATATGGAATTTAAAAATATTTTACTATCAAATGAAAACGATATTGCTATTTGTCAAATCAATCGTCCTGATGTTTTAAACGCTCTAAACATGCAAACGATGAGTGAAATTGTCAATGCATTAGAAATATCAGATAAAGATGAAAATATACATGCAATTATTTTAACAGGAAACAAAAAATCTTTTGCTGCAGGAGCTGATATAAAAGAAATGTCAAATGCAAGTTCCGTTGAAATGTTAATTAGGGATCAATTTGCAAAATGGGACAAAATTAGAAAAATAAAAAAACCACTTATCGCTGCTGTAAGTGGATTTGTATTAGGTGGTGGAATGGAATTAATGATGTGTTGTGACATTGTAATTGCTTCTGAAACTGCAAAGTTTGGACAACCAGAAATAAATATAGGTGTTATGCCGGGAGCAGGTGGAACTCAACGTTTGACAAGAGCGGTTGGAAAAATAAAAGCAATGGAATTAGTTTTAACAGGAAAAATTATTTCAGCAAACGAAGCGCTACAACTTGGATTAGTAAATAAAATTATTCCCATTGAATATTATTTTGAAGAGGCAAAAGAAATTGCAAAAGAAATCGCATCAAAGCCACAAATTGCAGTTCAACTTGCTAAAGAATCAATTTTAAAATCATTTGATACCACAATTGAAAATGGATTGGAGTTTGAAAGAAAAAATTTCTATTTACTTTTTTCAACAGAAGATCAAAAAGAGGGAATGAATGCTTTCATAGAAAAACGAAAACCAAATTGGAAAGGAAATTGACTTTAGTAATTGACAACTACGATTCTTTCACATATAACTTGGTAAATTTAGTTGCTCAAAATAACCCAAACTTTATTGTTGTTCGCAACGATAAAATTTCAATTGAAGAAATTGAAACACTAAATCCACAAGCAATTTTAATTTCTCCGGGACCAAAACGTCCAATTGATGCAGGAATTAGTTTAAGTGTTATAAAAAAATTTTGTGATAAGATTCCAATTTTTGGTGTGTGTTTGGGGCATCAAGCAATTGGAGAAATTTTTGGTGGAAAAATTTCTTATGCAAAAAAAATAATGCATGGAAAAGTTTCTCAAATTTTTCACGATGAAAAAACAATTTTTAAAAACTTAGAAAACCCATTTATTGCAACACGATACCACTCACTTGCAATTGATGAAAATTTTTTTCCAAAAGATTTGGAAATTTCTGCAAGAAGTGATGATGGAGAAATTATGGCAATACGACACAAAAAATTTAATATAGAAGGTGTTCAATTTCATCCAGAATCTATTTTGACAATTGCGGGAGAAAAGATTTTTCAAAATTGGTTTAGTACATTTTAAATTTATTTTATGTTAGTTGTAATGAAAAAAACCGCAACTCAAAAAAATGTTGAGTGCGTTAAAGAAAAAATAATTTCACTTGGTTTCAGTTTTCAAGAAATCAAAGGAAGTACAATCACGGTTGTTATAGTTATTGGAAATAAAGGAAAAATTGGTTCTGAACAGTTTCTTTATTTTGAAGGTGTTGAAAACGCAATTTCAATTTCCAAACCATATTTACTTGTTTCAAAAGATCTCAAAGAAAAAACAATTGTAAATTTTGGTGATGAAAAAATTGGTGATGAAAAAATTATTTTAATTGCTGGGCCATGTTCTGTGGAAAATAAAAATCAAATTTTTTCAATTGCGGAAGAAATAAAAAACTATGGAATAAATTTTCTTCGTGGTGGAGCATTTAAACCACGAACCTCTCCATATTCATTTCAAGGATTAAAAAACGATGCGATTTCTCTTTTGAAAGAAGTCAAAGAAAAATTTAAAATGAAACTTGTTACAGAAGTTATGGACGTTGAAACTCTTCCGCTCATTTCAGAAGTTGCTGATTGTTTACAAATTGGTGCAAGAAATATGCAAAACTATTCTTTACTTGAAGCAATTGGAAAAATAAAAATTCCCGTTTTATTGAAGAGAGGATTTTCAGCAACAATTGATGAGTTATTGATGTCTGCTGAATACATTTTAAAAGGTGGAAATGAAAATGTAATTCTTTGCGAAAGGGGAATCAGAACATTTGAAACAGCAACACGCAATACTTTGGATTTGAATGCAATTCCTGTTTTAAAAAAACTCACTCATCTTCCTGTGATTGTAGATCCAAGTCATGGAATTGGAATATGGGATGCGGTTTTACCGATGTCACTTGCTGCAATTGCGTGTGGTGCTGATGGACTTATTATTGAAACGCATAACGATCCTATGAACGCATTAAGTGATGGTTATCAATCAATAAAACCAAATAAATTGAAAACTTTAATTGATAAGTTAAAACTACTTGCTCCTATTGTAGATAGAAAGTTTTAGTTCAAAATGGGAAACACTTTTGGAAAAATTTTTCGCATTACAACATTTGGAGAAAGTCATGGAAATGGTGTTGGTGTTGTAATTGATGGTGTAAAACCAAATTTCAAATTGAGTTTAAAACAAATTCAATATGAATTAAATAGACGAAAACCAAATCAAAGCAATATTACAACATCACGAAACGAAACAGATGAATTTGAAATTTTAAGTGGAGTTTTAAATAATGAAACATTGGGAACTCCAATTTGTGTTATTGTAAAAAACAAAGACGCAAAATCAAGTGATTACAAAAATTTGGAAACCATTTTTCGTCCGTCTCATGGTGAATTTTCGTACTTTAAAAAATATGGAATTGTAGATTTTAGAGGAGGTGGAAGAAGTTCCGCAAGAGAAACTATTGGACGAGTTATTGCGGGAGCTATCGCAAAACAAATTCTTTCTAAAAAAAAAATTGAAATAATTGCTCACACAAAACAAGTTGGAAATATTATTGCCAAAACATTTTCTAAAAACGAGATTGAAAAAAATTTTTTAAGATGTGGAGATTCAGTTGTCGCAAAGAAAATGGAAAAAAAAATTTTACAATTAAAATCAATTGAAGATTCAATTGGTGGAGTTGTGGAATGTATTGTACAAAATTTTCCAAGTGGAATTGGAGAACCGGTATTTGATAAACTTGAATCTGAACTTGCGAAAGCAATGTTATCAATTCCTGCAGTTAAAGGATTTGAAATTGGAAGTGGTTTTAATTGTGCTTTGATGAAGGGAAGTGAGCACAACGATGAATTTTATTTTGAAAAAAAAACAAATAAAATAAAAACTAAAACAAATTTTGCAGGAGGAGTTTTAGGAGGCATTTCAACGGGAGAAGAAATTATTTTTCGTGTTGCTGTAAAACCACCTTCTTCAATTGCAATGAAACAAAAAACCGTAAACAAATTTGGAGAGAATGTTGATATAAAAATTTTGGGAAGACACGATGCGTGTATTTGCCCTCGTGTTGTTCCTGTTGTAGAAGCAATGTGTGCGATAACACTTTTGGATTTGATTTTTCAAAATGAGACTATAAAATAGTTATTTATTCAACTACTACATTTTTTCCAAGAGTTTTAAATCTAACTCCGTTTTTTTGTTCAACAGTGATCGTGATATGACCTGTTTTACTTGTATTTATATCTCTCACAATACCAGATTTTCCAATATGTGTTCCTCCTATAACTTTACACTTGTTGCCTTCATTTAATTTTTCTGATATTTTGGTTTTCATATTATTTCACTTTATTTTGTAAAAATAAACATAACTGTTTATAAAGAACTCTATTTTCTTTTTAATGATGCTTCTATCATTCCGTTCAGAATTTTTATATCAATCTCCTCTAGTTTATTTATGTAAATACAACCACCATCTGTTTTATGTTTGCCGAGTTTTTTGAGAGCAATCTTACGTTCCTCAATATTTATACTTAAATACAATGATAGATTTGCTTTACGAGGAGCAAAACCAATTAGGAACCAATCAACTTCTCTTCCGGTAGTGGGACTTTTATATCGTTTATTACCAAAACCAATTAGTGAAGTTCCCCATATTTTTGGTTCTTCTCCACTTGCTTTTTTCATCAATTCCAAAAGCACAAAACTATCTTTGCGTTTTTGTTCGTCTTTAATACTATTGAGATAATCTTTCACGTTTGTAGTTGTTGGTTTTGTTTTTATTTCAACAAATTTAGATTTTTTTTCCACTTATTTATTTTTTATAAAAAAATACAAAAATTTGAAATAATTACAAACTCACAAATAAAACCACTGTGATTTTTATTACAATTAACTTTCTTTATTATCAATAATGTATCTCAAATTTTGAAGCATTTTTTCCCAAAATTTGGGTATTTTTGTGTGAAAGAAGAGTGTATTTCCTCGTCGGAAGGGTTTACTTTTGACCGAAACGATAGTGTTTTCGTAAAAATACACTCTATTTTCCGGAAAGTGTAATCAAATCGGTTAAAAAACGCTTCACTGACACGAAAATGAAGGCATTTTGTTCCGAAAAAACACCAAATTTTCCATCCATTTATTCACTATATCGAACCGTTAATTGCTCATAACAGATGTGTGATCGTGGATTATTTTCCAATTTGTTTCAAACTTTTTTAAAACAAGAGAAAAAATTCCACCAACTGAATTTTCTTTTCTTTCCAAAAACCAATTTCCAATCACATAAGCAGAAGTTTCAGAAGTAAAATAAATTTCCAAATTAGAAAATGTTAGGTTTCCCATTTTGTCTTTTGTGTTGTAATTTTTTTTGTAAGAGTTTTTTGTCTCTTCAAATCCACGGCGAATTTTTCCACCACTTGTGAAAACTAAACTATCGGAATTCCAATAGTAATTCATATACAAATCAATATTGCCGTCATTCCAGTTTTCAGTTTGTAAGAAAAGAATTGATTCAATTGCAATTTTTTCTTTTTCAAAATTTGTTTTTGTTTGAGAAAATAAATTTATGTTTAGAAAAAAAATAAAGATGAAAATTTTATACATATAAATTATTTTTTAAAATAAATTTTTCAACTGCTTCGGGAACAAAATATTTTATTGACCGATTCATCTTAATTCTATGACGAATTTCAGTAGATGAAATTTCTATATTTGGAATTTCTACAAATTGAACTTGCTTTAAAAATTTATTGTCAATATCTTTTGGAAGTGAAAAATTTGCTCTATTCATCACAACAATATTTGCAATTTCAAAAATCTTTTCGACGTTTTTCCATAAATGAATTTCAAATAAATTGTCCATTCCAATAATTAAAAACAATTGCGATTTTGGAAACTTTTCTTCAAAAAAAATTAGTGTATCAATTGTGTAAGAAATACCTTTACGAGTTATTTCAATTTCATTTATATCAAAGTTTTGGTTTTTTGAAATTGCAAGTTTAAGCATTTCAACTCGTAAATTCGCATCTATAATTGATGTTGAAATTTTATGTGGAGGAATTTTTGCGGGAACAAAAAAAAATTTATCTAACAACAATTTTTCTTTCACAACACTTGCAGAAATTAAATGTCCAAAATGTGGTGGATTAAATGTTCCTCCAAAAATTCCAATTTTCATTTTATTTTTCTAACTTGAATTTGGCGAATTCGTCTATGACTTTTTTTTACAACAAAAAATGAAAACGAATCTGTTTTTACTTCTTCTTTTAGTTCTGGAATTTTTCCAATAATTGATTGAATGTATCCACTTATTGTTTCGTATCCGTTGTCTTCAGGAATTGCGGAATTAAATTTTTCATTGAAATTACTGATTGAAAGTTTTCCACTAATTAAAAACGAACCATCACTTGAACTTTCAATTTCTTTCAACTCTTCATCATATTCATCTTGAATTTCTCCAACAATTTCTTCAATTATATCTTCCAGTGTTACAATTCCTGCAGTTCCTCCATATTCATCATTTACAATTGCGATGTGGATTTTCTTTCTTTGCATTTCTTTTAAAAGTTCGCTAATTTTTTTTGTCTGCGGAACAAAATATGGTTGTCTAATTATATCGTCAAGTATAATTAAATTTCTATATTCCAAAAGTGAAACAACATCTTTCGCATAAATAATACCAATAATGTTGTCAAGATTTTTTTTATAAACAGGAATGCGTGAATATCCTTCTTCGCTAATTGTGGAAAATAAATTTTCTGAAGAAATTGAACAATCAATTGCAGTGATATCAGTGCGTGGAACCATAATTTCTTTCACCATTGTATCTGTGAATTCAAAAATACTTGAGATGAGTTCATGTTCAGTTTTATCAATCACCCCAGTTTTTTTTCCTTCATCCAACATTATTTTAAATTCTTCTTCCGAAATTTTCGATTCGGAAAAACTGGTTTTATCTTTAAATGGTTTTAAAATAAAATTACTTGAATTCACAAGTGATTTTACTGGAAGTGAAAATATTTTAGAAAAAAATAAAATTATTGGTGCTACAAAAACTGAAATTTGTTCCGCATACCGAAGTGCAAGTGATTTGGGAACAAGTTCTCCAATAACAAGAGAAAGATATGAGACAAAAAGCACAACAAAAATTAACCCAACAATTTCTGCGTTCTGAGAAATTATTGGAATTTGTAAATTTTCAATTGGGTTTTTAAGATGTTGAACTGCTACAGTTCCTCCAAATGCTGAGGCAAAGGAACTAACTACCGTCATTCCAACTTGAACTGTCGCAAGAAAAGTATCTGTTTCTGTTTTTAGTTTTTCTACAATTTTTGCTCTTGTAATTCCTTTTTCAATTAAGTCCTTTATTCTTGAACTTCTTACAGAAATAATTGAAATTTCACTTGCTGCAAAAAAAGCATTGAATAAAATGAAAACAAAAATTACAAGGAATTCAATCCAAATTTCCATTTACCGTTATACCTTATAAAAAATTTAAGCATAAAATTTGGGCATAATTTACGAATTTGAAATCACAATTTAAACATTTAAAAAAATTCATAACTTTCAAAAAAAATTCACACCAATTTTTTTTACTATTTAATTATAACCGAAAGACATTTTTTTAAATCAATCACAAATAAAAAATATTTATCACAATGAAAATTCACGAATATCAAGCAAAAGAAATTTTAAAAAAATATAATGTTGCACTTCCAAAAGGAAAAGTTGCATTTTCTCCAAAAGAAGCAGTAAAAGTTGCAATAGATATGTGCAATGGAATTGAATCCGAAGCAGATAATAAAACTTGGGTTGTAAAATCTCAAATTCATGCGGGAGGAAGAGGAAAAGGTGGTGGTGTAAAAATTGCAAAATCACTTGATGAAGTTTTTCAATATGCAAGCAAAATTTATGGAATGAATTTGGTAACTCACCAAACAGGACCAGAAGGAAAAATTGTAAAACGACTTTTTATTGAAGAAGGTGTTTCAATTGCAAAAGAAATGTATGTTGGAATAACACTTGATAGAGAAAATTCGCAAAATGTCATAATGGTTTCCACAGAAGGTGGAATGGAAATTGAAAAAGTTGCAGAACAATTTCCTGAAAAAATTTTGAAAGAAAAAATAAATCCATCAATTGGATTAAATAATTTTCAAGCAAGAAAAATTGCGTTTGGTTTGGGATTAACTGGAGATGCTTTCAAAAATTGTGTAACTTTTATTCTTTCTTTATACAAAGCATATGAAGAAACTGATGCCTCTCTTTTGGAAATAAATCCACTTGTAATTACAACTGACGGAAAAGTTATTGCACTTGATGCAAAAATGAGTTTTGATGACAATGCTTTATTTCGTCATCCGGAAATAAAAGCAATGAGAGATATAGATGAAGAAGACATACTTGAAGTTGAAGCATCAAAATCCGATTTGAATTATATCAAACTTGATGGAAATGTTGGATGTATGGTAAATGGTGCAGGACTTGCAATGGCAACAATGGACATAATAAAACTTGCGGGAGGAGAACCTGCAAACTTTTTGGATGTTGGTGGAAGTGCAAACGCAGAAACTGTTTCAGAAGGATTTCGTATAATTCTTTCTGACAAAAATGTGAAAGCAATTCTTGTAAATATTTTTGGTGGAATTGTACGATGCGATAGAGTTGCGAATGGAATTATAGAAGCAGCAAAAAAAGTAAATGTAAATGTTCCTGTTGTAGTTCGTCTTGAAGGAACAAATTCAGAAATTGCTCGTGATATTCTTAAAAATTCAGGATTAAATTTAATCACAGCAACAACACTTGAAGATGCAGCAAAGAAAGTTACATCTACAATTTCACAAAGCAAGTAAATTATGAGCAAACTTATTTTGATATTACTTTTTATTTTTGTTTCTACCTGTTCAAAAGTAATTTCAAAAGAAACAAAACCTGTTGGAAAAATTTCAGGAAAAGTTGTAAATAAAAAAAGTCAACTGCCAATTCCGTTTGTAAACATTATGCTTTTAAACACTTCAATTGGAACAACAACAGATGATTTTGGAAATTTTAGTTTAAAAAATATATCAGTTGGAACATACAATGTTAGAGCATCTCATTTAGAATATAAAACTCTTGTAAAAAGCGATATTGTTGTAACAACATCTCAAACAAAAAATATAGTTTTTGAACTTGAAGAAAATCCTATTCAAACAAATGAAGTTGTTGTGAGTGCAAGTTTATTCAATAAACAAGCAGAAGATGTTGCAAGTGTTAGAAAACTCAACGCAGAAGAAATTCGTCGTTCTCCTGGAGCATCAGAAGATGTAAATCGTCTTGTGCAATCTCTTCCCGGAATTTCATTTACAAGCGACAGTAAAAATGATTTGATTGTTCGCGGAGGAAGCCCTTCAGAAAATTTAACAATCATTGATGGAATTGAATTTCCAAACATAAATCATTTTGGTGGAATTGGCTCAAGTGGTGGTGGTGTGAGTATGGTTGATGTAAAATATATTGATGAAATAAACTTTTATGCAGGAGGATTTTCTCCAAAATATGGAGATAAACTTTCATCTGTTATGGATATAAAATTAAGAGATGGGAATAAAGAAAATTTAGATGGTGGAATTGAAACATCAATTGCGGGATTTGGCACTTTTCTTGAAGGACCATTTTTAAATGAAAATGGTTCGTGGATACTTTCATATAGAAAAAGTTTTCTTGATTTAATTCTTGATGCTGTGCAACTTACTGCTGTTCCAAACTATCAAGACGTTTTTACAAAATTTGATTACAA
>SXSO01000099.1 GCA_005792205.1 Bacteroidota bacterium
AACGGAACTGTAATTGAAGGAAGTTTTACATCAAATGGGTCTTTATCTGTTAAAGGAAAAATTGTTGGAGATGTAAAAATTGATGGAAACATAGAAATTGGAACGAGTGGTACAATTGAAGGAAATGTAGTTGGGAAACTGATAAAAATTTCTGGTATTGTAAAAGGTTCTATAAATTGCAGTGATGTGTTATCGTTTTACAGTAAAGCAAATGTGCAAGGTGATATTTATGCATCAAAACTTGTTATTGAAGAAGGAGCAAAATTCAACGGAAGTTGCAAAATGTCTGAACAAGTTGTTTTCAAATAAATGTCAATTGATCCAAAAAAAATTCTAAATGAAACAAAAAAAACAACAAAAGAATATGGGAATATTTTTAACTATTTAGGATTAGGATTACAATTGGCGTTTGCAGTTTTATTCTTTTTTTTTATAGGGAAATGGTTAGACAATAAATTTGAAACAACACCATATATTTCAATAATTAGTATGGCTGTTGGGATGATTGGAGGATTTATTTCGTTTTTTAAAAAGGCAATTGAACTTGGGAAAAGAGCGGATGAAAAATAAATTTTTATTCCAACTTGCTTTAATTTTGGTTCTAACAGTAATTGTTTCTTATTTAATTTTTTTATTTGGAAAAAAAGAAAATGTTATTTCATTTCAAGTTGGTGCAATGTTTATGATATTGAATACATTAGTTGGACATTTGGTTTTAGAAAAAAATTTTCATAAAGAGAATAAAAAATTTTTTATCTCATATTTTTCGGGAATGGTTTTTAGATTATTTTTTTTGAGTGTGATTTTTTTTATAGTTGTTAAGTTTTTTGCTGTTGAAGTTTTCACTCTTATTATTACAATGTTTTTTTATTATTTGGTTTTAACTACTTTAGAAATAGTAAATATTTTGAAGAAAACAAGAAAAGTTTAATGTCAGAACATATTACAATTGATAGTTTGAAAAATGTTGTTCCTAAAGTTGAGGAACATAAGGAAAATTTATTTACCGAACTTATTAAGCATACAAAAAACTCAAATGAAATTGAACTTCCATTTTTGGGACATATTCATCTTCCACAGTTTGAGCCGATAAAGATTGGTGGAATAAACTTTGATTTTTCAATTTCAAAACATATTGTGTTTATGTTGCTTGCTGCAATTATTTTAACATTAGTTGGAATTATTGCTGCAAGAAAAAATTCTAAAAATAAAGTTCCAAAAGGAATTGGAAATTTTATGGAAGTATTTGTTGTTTTTATTCGTGATGAGATTGTTTTGCCAAATATGGGAAAAAGTGGTTTAAGGTATTTATCGTTTATTACTACAACATTTTTTTTCATTTTGATAATGAATTTATTAGGACTTTTACCATTTGGAGCAAGTGCAACGGCAAATGTAAACGTAACAGCAGGTCTTGCAATTATTGCGTTTTTTGTGATTCAAATTTCAGCAATTCATTCACAAGGATTGGTCCATTATTTGGCTCACTTAACAGGAGGAGTTCATTGGGCACTTTGGCCAATTATGATTCCAATTGAAATACTTGGGCTTTTTACAAAACCATTCGCACTTTGTATTCGTCTTTTTGCAAATATGACAGGAGGTCACATTGTTATAGTTGCATTGATTGGATTGGTGTTTATTTTCAAAAGTTGGTTTATTGCACCACTTCCAGTTTTTTTTGTAATTGGAATAAATATATTGGAACTTTTTGTTGCATTTTTGCAAGCGTATATTTTTGTGATGCTTACTTCTCTTTTTATGGGACTTGGAATGCAACAGGAAAGTCATCACGAAAAACATTAGATAATAAGTTTTCGTTAACAAACAAATAAATCATTAACTAATAAAAAATAAATAATAGATCATGGAAAATCTTAATTTAGGTCTCGCATATTTAGCTGCAGGAATTGGAGCAGGAATAACAATAATTGGTGCAAGTTTTGGTATTGGAAAACTTGCAGCATCAGCAATGGATGCATCTGGTCGTCAACCAGAAGCAGCAGGACAAATTCGTACTTCAATGCTTATTGCTGCTGCTCTTATTGAAGGTGCTACATTTTTTGCACTTGCAATTTGTATTATTCTTGCAACCAAATAAATTTGCAAAATAAATGTTAAAATTAAATCCCGGCTTAATTGTATGGACAATTGTTGTGTTTTTGGCACTTCTTATAATTCTTAAGAAGTTCGCTTGGAAACCAATCATTGATTCTCTTACAAATAGAGAAAAGGGAATTCAAGATGCAATTGAAAATGCAGCAAGAGAACGACGTGAAGCAGAACAGCTTCTTGTAAATTATCGTGAACAACTTGCAAAGGCAAACGAAGAAACATATAAAATTTTAAATTCCGCAAGAAGTGATGCTGAAAAACTTAAATCTGAAATTACACTTCAAGCACAAGAAAATTCAAAACAAATGATTGAAAAAGCAAAACTTGAAATTGAAAGAAATAAAGATGAAGCAATTCAATCATTGAAAAAAGAAGTTGTGCATTTGGCAATTTCTGCGGCAAGTAAAATTTTAGATGAAACATTGGACGAAGAAAAACACAAAAAAATTGTGGACAATCATATTTCAAACGTTTCTAAAAATTGAAGGTGATTTGTGTTTGAAAAAGTATCGTATCGTTATGCGTTAGCATTGATAAAACTTGCAGAGGAAAAAAACAAATTAGATGATATCATTGTTGATTTTCAAGTTATTGAAGACGCAATAAAATCATCTCGTAGTTTATTTCTTTTACTTGAAAACCCAATCATAAACAGAGAAAAGAAAAAATCTATTCTCAAAAGTATTTTTCAAAATAATGTGAGCCAATTATCTTTAAGTTTTTTGCTTCTTATAACTTCAAAAGGAAGAGAAAACTTAGTGAGTGAGATTGCCATTCAAATTAGAAAAATTATTCAAAAGAAAAA
>SXSO01000100.1 GCA_005792205.1 Bacteroidota bacterium
AAAATCTATATTGAAAAAAGAAAAATATTTTTCTTTAAAACGAAAATTAAAAAACTCATTAATAAAAGGACCATCGGAAGTAGAATCAATTTTAGGAGTGCTTAAAATAATACAAAAAATACAATCTTTATTATCTTTTTCTATATTTTTTCTTTCTTCAATTTTAAATGTTTTATTTTCATGAACAATATGAAAATGCAAAAAACTTCCATATGTGTTAACTAAAAAATAAGAAAACAATAATAAGAATAAAAAATATTTTTTCTTTTCTTTGTACATATTTTGAGTTAAAGATACAAAAATTGTTTCTTATATTTTGAAAGAAACTTATGAAGATACCTCAAAAACTTAAATCAAAAAAATTATACATATTTATTTTATCAATTATTTTGTTTATCGTTTTGATTGATAAAATTGTATTTCCATTTATAGTTCATAGAAAAAATATTGTTAAAGTTCCGTATTTATACTCACTTTCAATAAATGATGCAAGCAAAATTTTAGATTCATTAGAATTAAACTACAAAATTGATGACACTATTTTTTCTTCAAAAGTAAAAATTGGAAATATAGTATTGCAATCAATTGATTCAAATAAACTTGTAAAAAAAGGAAGAACAATTTACTTTGCGATAAGTGGAGGAAAAGAAAAAATAACTGTTCCATCTCTTATTGGAAAAACATTGAGAGAAGCAGAGATAAATTTAAATTTTTCTAATTTTTTAATTGGAAAAATTTCATATATAACTTCTGATATATTTCCTCCTGGAATCATTATTTCTCAAAATCCAAATCAAAACACAAAAATATTAAAAGATAGTTATGTGAATCTTACAATAAGTAAAGGAAGTGAAAGTGATAAAATTTTAGTTCCAGAAATTATTGGAATGCAACTCAATGAAGCAAAAAAAACATTAGAACGTAAAAATTTTTTTCTTGGAAAAATCACTTTTCACCCAACACTTGATAAAGCACCAAATATGGTTTTAGAACAATTTCCAAGTAGTAATGGTTTTGCTTCTTTTGGGGATTCAATAGATGTATTTGTTTCGATAGAGCAAAAAAATATAATAGAAAACTAAATGAAAAGCATAAAAATTTCACCTTCAATTCTTTCAGCAGATTTTTCTAATTTAGAAAAACAAATTCAGGAAATGGAAAAAAGTGGTGCAAATTGGATCCATCTTGATGTGATGGATGGGCATTTTGTTCCAAACATTACATTTGGTCCAAAACTTATTTCATCAATTAGAAAAACTACAAAACTTCCTTTTGATGCACATTTGATGATTGAAAATCCAGATAATTATATTGAAAAATTTGTTGAAGCGGGATGCAATCATATAATTGTGCATATTGAAAGTTGTAAACATTTACATAGAACAAATAGTTACATAAAAAGTTTTGGAATAAAATCTGGAGTAACTTTAAATCCTGCAACTTCTATTGAAACAGTTTTTGAAATAATTGAAGATGTTGATATTGTTTTGATTATGAGTGTGGAACCCGGTTTTGGTGGACAAAAATTTATTCCATCGCAACTTAAAAAAATTGAAAAAATTGCAAATTATGTTTCTAAAAATAAACTAAAATGTGAAATTGAAGTTGATGGAGGAATAAACGATAAAAACGCAAAAGCGGTAATAAATGCAGGAGCAACAGCAATTGTTGTTGGAAATTATTTATTTGCTTCAAACAATATTGCTACACAAATAGAAAAACTAAAAAGAGCAATTTTATAGTTTTTTTTTTAAAAACTACTTTTTGAATTTCCAACAATGTTTATCATGAGGAACTTCAATTTTTCCAATATTAAAAACAAACATTCTAATAATTTCTGGTCCTGCGAATTTCAATTTCTTTTTTAATTCTTTTTGACAACTTAATAAATCGTTTGAAATAGAACCCAAAAACTTTTTGAAACTTCCAAACTCATTTTGGATTGCAAGAATTCTTTTAGCATTTTCAATTGTTGCTTCTATTTTCAATCTATTTCTTATAATTGAAATATCATTTAATAATCGTAGTTTTTCTTTTTCAGAATATTTAGAAACTTTTTTTATGGAAAACTTTTCAAATGCAATTTTGAAATTTTTGTTTTTGTTCCAAATTGTTTTCCAACTCAAACCCGCTTGAAAAACTTGTTGTGTATATCGTTCAAAAAGTTCGTCATCAGTTTTAGGCATTGTTCCCCAAACAAAATCATGATAAAATTCTAATGATTCATCATCATTACACCAATTACATCTCTTTAAATTTTTATCTATTTTTTTCATCGTAATATTTTTTTAATTGTTAAATGTCTATCAGAAACTTTTTTCACTTCTAAATTTTCAAACATAATTTGTTGTAGCATATCTTCAATTTCTTCAACTTTAAGAGCAGCACAAAGTGAATCAAAAAATAATTTTTTTTGATACTCATTTTCATACTTTGCATATTTTTCAACAAGAAAATTTACTTCATTTGTAGAACTTGGACGAAATAAATCTTTGATAAAAATCACAGAATTTTTTCTTACTACTCTTTTTATTTCTTTTAAAACCTCAATTGGTTCTGGAATATGGTGTAATAAACTATTTGAAATTACAGCATCAAAACTTTCATTTGGAAATGGAAGTTTTTTTGCATCTGCAAATTTTAAAGTTATATTTTTTGTGATTTTTTTTTATGAATATTTTTTTGTGCAATTTTTAACATTTCATTTGACATATCAACAGCCATAATGTGTATGTTTGGATTTTTTTCACAAATTAAAATTGGAATTCTTGCAGTTCCACAACCAATATCTAAAACATTTCCAGATTTTGGAATAAATTCAATTACTGAATTTGCAAATTCTTCATTCACTTCTGAAAAGTCCATTGAATCATATTCAATTGCATCTTTTTCAGTATCCATAATTTCTGGTTCTAAAATTCTTTTTAACATATAAAATTTTTATGATAACATATTTAGCAATTGTTTTTTTAGTTTTGATTCTTGTTATTGCATATTTTGGAATAAAATTCTTAATCCATCAAAAATCAATATCAATAGATGAAATAAACAATGAAAAATGCTCACTTTGTAGAAACAAATTAAATAAAAATAAACTTATTGTACGTGAAGTTTTTGATGTCAAAGTTTTCTTCTTTTGTAAAAATTGCATTGTAAATTTGCACAATGAACTTACTCAAAAAAAAATTGATAACTAAATGTTTTCACTTTAATTTCTTTTAAACATTCATCAATTAAATTTTTACTATCAAGTTTTTTTTCTTCTTCAATCACTTCATTTAAATTTGCCCAAGTTTCAGGAGTTCGTGGAGATAAATACGAACAACAATCATCAAACGGTTCTTTTGAAATATTATATGTATTAATTTCAATTGCAATTTTCATGATTTCTTCTTTATCAAACCCGATTAAAGGGCGAAGAATCGGAAGATTTGCAACTTCATTAATTACAAAAATATTTTTCAATGTTTGAGAAGCAACTTGTCCTAAACTATCTCCTGTAACAAGAGCAAGCGCAGATTCTTTTTGAGCAATAATTTCAGCAATACGAACCATAAATCTTCTATAAAGTATAATTCTAAGTTTTTGATTTGTATTTGAAACAATATTTTGTTGAAGATTTGCAAAAGGAACAAGATATAATTTTGATTCAAATTGATATTGCGTTAAATTTTTTATTAAACTTTCAACTTGTAAAATTGAATTTTCGGATGTATAAGGACGAGAATGAAAATGAACAAAAATACATTTTGCCCCTCTTTTTATAATTTTATATGAAGCAATAGGAGAATCAAAACCAGCAGAAATTAGGGATATAGTTTTTCCACTTACACCAACTGGAAGTCCATTTGCTCCATAAATTTTTTGAGAATATATATATGAATTTTCATCAATGATTTCAATATAAATTGCAACATCTGGATTTTGCATCTTTGCTTTTAAAGAAAAATTTCTACACACAAATTCTCCAACAATTTTATTTACATCCATAGATTTTATTGGAAAACTTTTATCTACACGATTTGTATCAATTTTGAAAGTTAAAACATTTTTTTCTTTTAACATTTCAAAACTCATCTCACAAAATTTCTCAATATTACTTTCAACTTCATAACCAACACAAATGTTTGCAATGCCAAAAACTTTTTTGAGTGAATCAATGATTAAATTATTGTTGTCAAGTTCAGAAAACTTAACAAGTGTTCTTCCAAATTGTGGAACTATTTCTACATTTTTTGGAAGAACTATTTTGAGATTATTGTGTAATTGTTTTTCAAAGAAATTTCTGTTTTTCTTTTTTAAAGTTATTTCATGATGATGAAGTATAATAACATTATTCATATTCAAAATATTTATCAAGAAATTCACTGATATGTAAAATTTCTGTTTGTGAATTATTTTTTTTTATTCCATATCGTAACTGATTTATACATCCAGAATTTTCACTTATAATAATTTCAGCAGAAGTGTTTTTTATGTTTTCAATTTTCAATTCTAACAATTTCATTGAATCATCAAAGTTTGTTGCGTTATAAATTCCAGCACTTCCACAACATATATTTGGATCATTTAACTCAACAAAATCAATATTTGGAAGCGATTTTAAAATTTTTCTTGGTTCAAGAAAAATTTTTTGAGAATGTCTTAAATGACAAGCATCCTGATATGAAATTCTTAAATTTTTAAATTTTGGTTTCAATTTTGAAAAGTCAAACTTTACTAAAACTTCAGAAATGTCTCTCACCTTTTCTGAAAAAGATTCAAATTTTGTTTCATTAAAAACTTCTCCATATTGTTTCATAAAAGCACCACATCCTGCATTTGTAGAAACAATATATTTATATTTTTTTCCATCAAAATATTCTACATTTTTTTTTGCAAGTTTTTTTGCATTTTTAATATCTCCATTATGAAAATGAAGTGCTCCACAACAATTGTTTTGCGAAACACAAACTCCATAGTTATTTTTTTGCAATAAATTTATTGTTGTCAAATTTACTTCCGTAAAACAAATATCATTTACACATCCAATTGGAAATCCAACTATATTTTCGTTTTCATATTGCTGATGAGTAGAAAAAAAATTTTTCCCATTTGAAACTTTTGGAAATAACTGTAGCAATTCTAAAAATTTAATAGAATGCTTTTCCGTACCAGAAAATAATTCTTGAAATAAAAAAATAAATTTGAAAAAAATTTTTTTTCTTATTTGATTTAGTAATACAAAATTTAAAAAAAAATTTTTTAAAGAAAACTTTTTTTGAGAAAATGATTTTTGTCTATAATGATTTAGAATTGTTTCATATTTTACTCCAGATGGACAAGCACTTTCACAAGCAAAGCATCCAAGACAAAAAAACAATTCTCTTACAATTTCTTTACTAAAATCTAAATTTTTATTTTCATAAAATTTCAAAAGTTGAATTCTTCCACGAGGTGATGATTTTTCATTTTGAGTTATCAAATATGTTGGGCAAGTTGGTAAACAAAATCCACATTGCACACATTTATCAATTTCATTTAGAACATTGTTCATTTTACCCAAACAATACTTGTTCCTTTATTTATTGAATCAGAAAAATTTTTGAGAGAAATTTTACATTCAATACACATACTTTGAAAATTTTCATTGTTTAAACTTAATTCTTCTCCACTAAAAAACTGGCAAATTTTTTCTCTATTTAAATATGCCCAATTCAATGTTTCAGTTTTTAAAATTCCACCTTCACCTTTGCTTCCATATCCATGAATTATTTTTATTACTCGCAATGTTTTTGAATTTTTGACTTTAAGAAATGTATAAGAAAGAAAATTATTTGCCTCTTCTCTATCCATTGGAGGATGAGCAATATCAACTGTTAAAATTATACTCATTATAATTATTTTCCATGACAATGTTTGTATTTTTTTCCACTTTCACAATGACATAATTCATTTCGTCCAACTTTTTCTTCAACGGAAACAGGTTTTGTTTTTTCAATTTGTTGTTGTTCTTGGTTTGTAGATTGATCTATTTTATATCCTATTCCATCAGAAGATAAATGAGTAAGATTCATTTCTTCATTTCTAATTTGTTTAACTTTTGGAAGTATGATTGTTTGTTTCATAGTGGAAAAAACTCTAAAAACAAACGCAATTATTTCATCTTCAATCATATTTAAAAGTTCTTCAAACATTCTAAAAGATTCTGATTTATATTCAAGAAGAGGATCTTTTTGTCCATATCCACGAAGATGAATTCCTTCTTTCAAATCGTCAATTTCTCTCAAATGCTCTTTCCATCTTTCATCTATTACTTGTAATGCAGAAAATTTCAAAATATTCTCCATTTGTTCTTTCCCAATTATATTTTCTTTTCTGAAATAAAAATTTTTTGTTTCAATGAAAATTTTTTCTACAATTCCATCTTCTCCCAATTTTTGAAATTCATCAGCAGAAAATTTTACATCCACTAAAAGTGATGATCTAAAAAAATTTTGAAGTTCGTTTAGAGAAGCATCTTTATAAAATTTTTGCACATTCTTATAAATAAAATTCTCTAACAATTCAAAAAGATATTCATGTAATTGTTCACCAAGTAAAACTCTTTTTCTTCTTGAATAGACAATTTCTCTTTGTTGATTCATTACATTGTCATATTCAAGAAGTCGTTTTCTAATTCCAAAATTATTTTCTTCAACCTTTTTTTGAGCACGAGTTACTGATTTTGTAATCATTGGATGTTGAATAACTTCACCTTCTTCAAAACCAATTCTATTCATAATATTGGCAATTCTTTCACTTCCAAAAAGTCGCATCAAATCATCTTCAAGTGAAAGAAAAAATTTTGAAGAACCCGCATCTCCCTGTCTTCCTGCACGTCCGCGAAGTTGTCTATCAATTCTACGCGATTCATGTCTTTCCGTTCCAATAATGTGAAGACCTCCAGATTCTGTTACACCGGAACCAAGTTTGATATCAGTTCCACGTCCCGCCATATTTGTTGCAATTGTAACTATTGATGGATTTCCTGCGAAAGCAATAATTTCAGCTTCTCGTTGATGTTGTTTTGCATTTAAAACATTATGTGGAATTCCATTTCTCTTTAACATTCTACTTAAAATTTCTGAAACTTCAACGCTGGTTGTACCAACTAATATAGGACGATTTTTTTCTCGCATTTCTTGAATTTCCTTCATAACAGCATTATATTTTTCTCTTTTAGTTCTATAAATTACATCATCTATATCATTGCGAGTAATTGATTTATTTGTTGGTATTACAACTACATCAAGTTTATAAATGTTAAAAAATTCTGGCGCTTCAGTTTCAGCAGTTCCTGTCATTCCC
>SXSO01000101.1 GCA_005792205.1 Bacteroidota bacterium
ACTCTATCGCTATGATTTATGTTTAATGTTTTCAAATTTATTTCCTAAAAAGTTGTTTGTAAAATTGTGTTATGATATAAAAAAAAACAAACATACTTTATTCTCCAAAACTTTTGGCTTTAAGAGAATAAAGTATTTAAAAAATAGAAAACTATATTACTTCAATTCAACTTCAGCGCCGGCTTCTTCCAATCTCTTTTTAATTTTTTCAGCTTCATCTTTTTCAACTCCTTCTTTGACAGTTTTTGGAGCACCATCTACAAGATCTTTAGCTTCTTTTAAACCAAGTCCTGTAAGTTCACGAACAGCTTTAATAACATTAATTTTGGTTGCTCCACTACTTTTCAAAATTACTGAAAATTCAGTTTGAGCTTCTTCTACTGGAGCTGCGACACCACCAACTCCCGCTACAACAACAGGAGCAGCAGCACTTACTCCAAATTTTTCTTCTAATGTTTTTTTAAGTTCTACAACTTCAAGCAAAGTTAATTGCTCTATCTTTTCTACTATTTCTTGCACTATTGACATTTTTTTTCTTTCTTTATTTTATTGTGAATAAATTTTTAATTAGTTTGTGCTTCTTGCAATTTTTTTTCGTATGCATCAAGTACATACACAAGATTTGCAATAGGAGCATTCATACTTCCTAAAATACTTGCAATTGCTTCGTTTCGTGAAGGCAATGACGCAATTTCGTTAAAACGCGAAGCATCATAAACTTGATTCTCAATAATACAAAGTTTTACAGAAAACTTATTATTTTTGGAATTTTTCTTTATGATTTTTGCGGGAGCAATATAATCTTCGTCACTAATTGCAATTGCAGTTGGTTTTTTAAGTATTGATTTTATAGATTCAAAGTGTTCATTTCCTTCAAATGCTTTTCTAATGAGTGTATTTTTAGCGACAACATATTTTATGTTTGTTTTAAAAAACTCTCTACGAATATCATTTATTTCAGAAACCGTAACTCCTGTAAAATCTACAAAATACAAACCACTCGCATTTTGCGTTATCTCATTTAATTCTGATACTAATTGTTCTTTTTCTGATCTTTTCATTCTTATGTCGTATTTTTTGTCTATTTGAGAAGCATTCTCACAAAAAGTGAAAAACAACAGACAATTTTTATATTATTTCTTTTGAGTGCGTAAACTTTTTTTAATGAGCAAAATTTGCAACATTTTTATCAAGAAAAACACCAACTCCCATTGTAGAAGAGAGTGTAATACTTTTTACATATTGACCTTTTACTGTTGATGGTTTCATTCTCATAATTGTAACAAGAAACGTATTTACATTTTCAACTAATTTTTCTTTTTCAAAATTTGTTTTTCCAATCATTGCATGCACAACTCCTGCTTTATCAACACGAAATTCAATTTTTCCTGCTTTAACTTCTTTTACTGCTTTTGCAACATCAAGAGTTACTGTTCCACTTTTTGGATTTGGCATAAGACCACGAGGTCCAAGTATTTTACCAAGTTTTCCAAGATCTCCCATCACATCAGGTGATGCAATAATTACATCCACATCAGTCCATCCAGATTGAATTTTTTCAAGATATTCTTGATATCCCGCAAAATCAGCTCCCGCATCTCTTGCTTCTTGATCTTTTGGAGATTTTGCAACAACCAAAACACGAACCGATTTTCCAATTCCATGAGGAAGTGAAACAGTTCCACGAATTGATTGATCTGCTTTTTTTGGATCAACTCCAAGTCGAACAGCAATATCAAACGATTCTATAAATTTTGCGTTTGCAGTTTCTTTTATTTTTTCAACTGCTTCTTCAATTGAATAAAATTTATTTTTATCTATTTTTTGAGAATTTGTTTTATGCCTTTTAGATTGCTTCATGATATAAACTATTTTGTATTTTGAAAATTATCCCTCAACAGTAATTCCCATACTGCGAGCAGTTCCTTTAACCATATTTACTGCTGAATCAATTTCAAACGCATTTAAATCTGCCATTTTGAGTTCAGCAATTTCACGAACTTGTTTCAATGAAACTTTTCCAACTTTATTTTTATTCGGTTCCCCAGAACCTTTTGGAACTCCAGCTGCTTTTACCAATAAAATTGATGCAGGAGGAGTTTTCGTAATAAATGTAAATGACTTATCAGCATAAACTGTAATGACAACAGGAATTATAAGCCCTTGTTGTCCTTGTGTTTTTGCGTTAAACTGTTTACAAAACTCCATAATATTTACACCCTTTTGACCAAGCGCAGGACCAACTGGAGGTGCAGGAGTTGCTCCTCCTGCTGCAATTTGCAACTTTACATAACCAACTATTTTCTTCATAAATTATATTTTTTTTAATTAAAATTATTTCTCTTATTTTTATTTTTATTTTTCCTCTTCAACTTGTGTAAAATCAAGCTCTACTGGAGTTTTACGACCAAAAATACTCACCATAACTTTCAATTTCATTTTTTCTAAACTAACTTCTTCTATTGTTCCCAAAAAGTTTGCAAATGGACCATCAATTATTTTTACTGGCATTCCAATAACAAACTTTGATTCAACTGAAGATGTAGATGAATTTTCTTTTCCTAAAAATCTTTTTACTTCATCACTTCTCAATGGAATTGGTTTATTTTTTTCTCCCATAAAACCCAATATGTGAGGTGTTTGCATAATAAAATCCTTTATTGCGTTATCAAGTATAAGTTCCAAAAAAACATAACCCGGTAAAATTTTCTTTTCTTTTCCCTTTTTCTTTCCATCATGTATTTCTATAATCTTTTTAGTAGGAATACAAATGTTTAATATTTTATTTTCAAGATTTTCCTCTGAAATACGTTTTTCCAGTGATAGTTTAGCTTTTGCTTCTGCACCAGTTACACATCTTACAATGAACCACTTCGGCTGAATATTGTTTTCTAAACTTTCCATCAAAAAATACTTGTAATAACAAAAGAAATCAAATTATCAATTCCAAAAATAAAAAGCGAAAGTATAAGACAAACAGCAGAAACAATAACTGTTGAATCTTTCAACTCTTGTTTTGTTGGCCAAGTAACTTTATTCATTTCTTTCATTACATCCGATGTGTATGACAATATTTTTTCTCTCATAAATTTAACTCATTTTAGAAATTGGCACGTCAGGAGGGAATCGAACCCCCAACC
>SXSO01000102.1 GCA_005792205.1 Bacteroidota bacterium
AAATGGAATTTTGAAATTATTTGATGATGCAAGTTTAAAAAAAAAAATAATTGAAAATGCATATAATCTTTGTGTTGAAAAATATCAATGGAAAAATATTGTAGAAATTCTTGAAAGCGCATATAAATATGCAATAGAATTAAACTCTTTGAAATAATGTTAGAAGAAATTTTTGAAATAATATTTTGGATAAGTTTATTTTTGATATTCTATCACTATATTTTTTATTTTCTAATTTTGAAAATTTGGGCAAGTTTATTTTCTAAAAAACATAAGATTAATGAAAATATTTTCCCAACAGTTTCAGTAATTGTATCAGCGTATAACGAAGAAAAAGTTTTAGAGAAAAAAATAAAAAATTTATTAACATATGATTATCCACAAGATAAAATTGAATTTCTCTTTGGTTCAGATGGTTCAAATGATAAGACGAATGAAATTTTAAAAAATGTTTCATTGAGTAATTTTTATTTTTATGAATTGGAAAAAAGACGTGGAAAATCAAGTGTTATCAATGATTTAGTGAGAAATGCAAATGGTGAAATTCTAATTTTTTCTGATGCGAATACTATTTTTCAAAGCGATGCAATTAAAAAAATTGTGCGACATTTTAATGACAATTCAATTGGTGGAGTTTGTGGAAAACTAGTTTTAAAATATAAAAAAAATAATATTGGTGGAAGCAGTGAATCGACATATTGGAATTACGAAAATAAAATAAAGGAATTGGAAAGTAAAATTTACACAACATTTGGAGCAAATGGTGCAATTTATGCAATTAGAAAAAATTTTTTTTTGCAGGTTCCAACAAATATTTTTATTGTGGATGATTTTGTAATTCCATTAAGTATTGTAAGTAGAGATATTAGAGTAATTTTTGATAAAGAAGTTTTTGCGTTTGAAGAAACAACAGAATCAACTCAAAAAGAGTTTCAAAGAAAAGTTAGAATTGCTTCGAGAAATTTTAGTAGTATTTTTTATTTATCTCATTTGTTAAATCCAAAGTATGGCTTTATTTCGTTTGGTTTGATTTCTCACAAAGTAATTCGTTGGATAATTCCCTTTTTTTTGATAGTAATTTTTGTTTCAAATATTTTTTTACTTGCGATTAAAAGTGATATTTATTTATTGTTTTTTTTGATGCAAATTGGATTCTATTTTTTTGCACTTATAGGTTTATTTTTAGATAAGATAAATTTTCAAATAAAAATTTTTACACTCCCATATTATTTTATTATAGTAAATTTTGGATTATTTTTAGGTTTTATAAAATATGTTAGTAGCAAATCGTCCCCTATGTGGGAGAAAACTTAAAGTTAAAATATAAATGGAAACATATCTTGTAACTGGAGGAGCAGGTTTTATTGGTTCAAATATAGTTGAGGAACTTTTGCGTCAAAATAAAAATGTAAAAGTTTTAGATAATTTCTCAACTGGAAAAAAAGAAAATTTAATTACCTTTAAACAGGATATTGAAATTATCGAAGGAGATATAACCAACTTTGAAGTTGTAAAAAAATCAATAAAAAATGTAGATTATGTTTTTCATTTAGCTGCAATGCCATCTGTTCAATTATCAATTGAAAAACCAGAAAGATGTAATAAAATCAATGTTGAAGGAACACTTAATATTTTAATTGCAAGTAGAGATGCAAATGTAAAAAGAGTTGTTTTTAGTTCTTCTTCTGCTATTTATGGAGATTCTTGTGAAATCCCTAAAACTGAAAATATGATACCATCTCCTGTTTCACCATATGGATTGTCAAAGTTATTTGGAGAGTATTATTGTAAAATTTTTTATAAGATTTATCAATTGGAAACAATTTCACTGCGTTATTTTAATGTGTTTGGCAAACGACAAGATCCAAATTCTCACTATGCAGCAGTGATTCCAAAATTTATAGAAGTGTTTAAAAAAAATAATTTTCCAACAATTTTTGGAGACGGAACTCAATCGCGAGATTTTGTGCATATTGAAAATGTTGTTGAAGCAAATATTCTTGCTTCCCAAATTAAAAAAACAAACGGTGAAATTTTAAATATCGGATGTGGAATTTCTTATACACTTTTGGAATTAGTTGATTATTTAAAAAATATTTTTGGAAAAGATATTTCGCCAATTTTTTTAGATGAACGAATTGGAGATATAAAACATTCAGTGGCATCAATATTAAATGCAGAAAAGTTTTTAAACTACAAAGTAAAAGTAGGTTTTCAAGAAGGTCTTAAAAACACTGTTGATTGGTATTTAAATCAGAAAACTTAAAATTTATGAATAACAGTTGGCATAAATTTTTTGACAAACTTCTTTTAATATTAAGTGATATACTTGCAATTATTATTTCTTTTTATATTGCATATGAAGTTAGATTTTATGTATTTGAATTTGAAGGAAGTAACCCAATTTCAAGTGTTTATCCAATAGTTACGTTAGTTTGTTTTTATATCATTTTATTTTTTGTATTTAATCTTTATGAATTTCATTGGTCATCGTCGCGAATTGATATTTTGATTGAGATTTTCAAAACAACTGTGATTGGAACGTTGATTTTATTTTTTATTACGTTTGATTACAATAAATCAACTTTTGCGGGAAGAAGTACTACCATAATTTATGGTTTCAATATATTTTTTTTTGTTTCGTTTTTTCGTTTGATAATAATTTATATTGAAAAAAAATGCAGTGTTATTGGGTTTTACAAACGAAATACTGTTATTATTGGAACTAATGAAATTGCAAAAAAAGTATTAGAAGATATTAGACACAATAAAAATTTGAAGTATAATATTCTTGGTTTTATTGATAGTATTGATGAAAAACAATTTTTGAATCTTCCCGTTTTGGGAAATTTTAATTCTATTTTTGAAATTGTGAAAGAAAATAAAATAGAAGAAATTATTATTACAAAAGAAGTAAAAAATGGTTTTGAGGACATTCTTTTTCGTGCAATTGCTTCAACTTCAAGTGTAAAAATTTCTTCTGATTCTGTAGGAATTTTGAGTGGTTTAAAAGCTGGAGAAATAGTTGGTTCATCGTTAATTCGTATTCATTCTACGAATTTGAAAAGATGGCAAAGAATTGTAAAACGATTATTTGATATTTTAGTCTCATTGATTTTTTTGAAATTAATTTTTTTGTGTTTGATTGTTATAGCAATTTTAATAAAATTAGATTCATCTGGTCCAATATTTTATATTCAAGAAAGAGTTGGTAGAAAAGGAAAAAAATTTAAATTATATAAATTTCGTTCTATGGTTCATAACGCAGAAAAACATACAGGACCAATTTGGGCTTCAAAAAATGATATGCGTATAACAAATATTGGAAAAATTTTAAGACAAATTCGTTTAGATGAAATACCACAATTTTTCAACGTTTTAATAGGTGATATGAGTTTGGTTGGTCCTCGTCCTGAAAGAGATTTTTTTGTGGAACAATTTAAAAATGAAATAGGATTTTATAGATGTAGATTACTTGTTCGTCCAGGAATTACAGGATGGGCACAAGTTAAACATAGATATGATGCGTCTGTTGAAGATGTGAAAGAAAAAACAAAATACGATTTATATTATTTAGAAAATATGTCTCTTGCACTTGATTTTAAAATTTTGTTTCAAACGGTAAATGTTGTTTTAACCGGACAAGGTGCTCACTAAAACAACATTTTTAATATGAAAAAAATTTTAGTCATTGGAGGAACTCGTCCAGAGATAATAAAACTTGCCCCACTAATTTTATTTGCTAAGGAAAAATTTAAAAATAAAATAGAAATCAAATTTTGTTGTACTCAACAGCATTTTTCATTAGCAAATTCAATGCTTTTGTTGTTTAATTTGCGTTCGGAGTTTAGTTTAAAATTAATGAAATCAAATCAAACATTAGATTATATTTCACAAAAAATTTTTGAAAAACTCCCAACAATTTTTGAAAAATTTCTTCCTAATATAGTAATTGTTCAAGGTGATACAACAACTGCTATGATAACATCACTTTGTGCATTTCACAATAAAATCCCGGTTGCTCATGTTGAATCTGGTTTAAGAAGTTTTGATTTATTTTCTCCATTTCCAGAAGAAGCAAATAGAAAAATTATTAGTTCAATTGCAACATATAATTTTACTCCGACAGAAATTTCAAGGCAAAATTTACTTGATGAAAATATTTCGGAAAATAAAATTTTTATTACTGGAAATACAATTATTGATTCAATAAATCTAATTCGAAGAAAAAATAATCTTGATAATTTAATTTCTATTTCTAATAAAATTAGAAAACCCTTTATTCTCATTACTTCGCATAGAAGAGAAAGTATTGGAATTGACTTAAAAAATATTTGTGAAGCAATAAAAATTTCTGCAAAGAAAAATCCACGATATCAATTTATTTTTCCAATTCATTTAAATCCTAAAGTTAGAAAGATTGTTTTTGCAATTTTAAAAAATTTGGAAAATGTTTTGTTAATTGAACCACTCGATTATATTAAATTTCTCACTTTGATAAAACATTGTGAATTTATTGTTACGGATTCTGGGGGAATTCAAGAAGAAGCACCATCGTTTAAAAAGTATTGTATTGTTGTGCGAAATCATACAGAAAGAATTGAAAGTTTGAAAGCAAAAATTTCTGAATTAGTTGGGACAAATACAGAAAATATTTGTAAAGCAATTGAAAGACAAATCAAAAATAAATCTCAAATAAAAATTAGCAAAAATCCATATGGAGATGGAATGGCAAGTGAAAAAATTCTAAAAATTTTGTCTAAATGATTTTAAAGTTTTTCAAAATAAGTTTTTTGATTTTCATTTTTGCCATTGAAATTATTGCTCAAATTGAGAACGTTCCGATTGAAAATTCTATTTATAAATTTTTGGATAGAATGCAGACAAATGGAATTTTAACTGATTTTAGTAGCAACACTTTCCCACTTTCACGAGATAAAATTTCAAAACATCTTTTAGAAATTCAAGATAAAAAAAATAATTTGACGGAAGTTGAAATTGAATTATTAGAAAAATATTTGAACGAATTTCAATTTGAAATAAAAAATAAAACAAATTTTACATCTTTTTTTGACAACAATTTTTTTGACGATAAAGAGAAATTTTTATTTCACTTCGTTGATTCTAATTTTACAGTTTTTACTGAGTTGATTTCAAATTTTGAAACAAAATTTTCCAATACTAAAAATTTTTCTGCTCTTCAATATGGATTTAAACTTCGCGGATGTTACGAAAACACAATAGGGTTTTACTTGCATTCTACAAATGGAAATTTGTATGGAGATAAAAATTTTGCACTTGAAGATTATTTTTTTCGTTCCAATTTTAAATTAAATCACAATAGCGTAAGTAGAAATTTTGACAACTTCGAAGGATATATAAAAACAAAATTTAAAAATTTGGAATTTCAAATTGGAAGAGAAAAAATTGTAGTTGGAAATGGTTATTCTGATAAACTTATTATTTCTCCAAAAAATCCATTTGACTATTTCAAGATGAGATTTGATTACAAAAAAATAAATTTTTTATTTTTACATGGAAATTTAATTCCCGATAGTGTAGAAAAAGAAAATGAAAAATTTATTGCTCTTCATAGAGTTGAATTTCCAATTTTTGAAAATTTTAATTTTGCATTTGGAGAGATGATAATTTATCAACGTCCATCAATTGAACTTGCGTATTTAAATCCATTTGCTATATATAAAACTGTTGAACATTCGCTTCAAGATAAAGACAACTCAATTATGACATTTGATTTTGATTTTTATCCAAAAAATAATTTTAAAATTTATTCTTCGTTTTTGCTTGATGATATTGATTTTGAAAAACTTGGAACAAATTGGTGGGGAAATAAATTTGCATATAAGTTTGGAATTTTTTCTACAAATATTTTTCCAAATTGTGATGCAGTAATTGAGTATACACAAGTTGATCCATTTACATATTCGCATTCAAAAGGAAATAATTATACTCACAATAGAATTGGAATTGGTTCAAACCTTCTTCCAAATTCGGATGAAATATTTTTTAGAACAAATTATTATTTTTCTAAAAAACTAAATGGTGAATTTTCAATTTCTTCTACTCGTCATAGTGATGATGGAGGTAGTTTATTTATTGGTATTCCAGAGGATGGAAATAATGTGAAATTTTTGGATAAAAATATAATCTATAAAAATGAATCGGAATTTAAAATTTTTTATGAACCAATTTTGAATTATTTTATTTTTTTGGATTACAAAATTGTGAAAGAAAAAAAAATAAATCAATTTTTTTCAACTCAATTTAAAATAGAATTTTAATATGCAAATTCAATTAGTTGATGTACTAAATCAATACAAAAAAATCAAAGATGAAATTAGAACTGCAATTGATGAAGTTTTAGAAAGTGGTCAATATATTCTTGGGAAAAATGTTTTTGAATTTGAAAACAATTGTTCAAAATATCTTAATATAAAACATGCAATTGGTGTATCTTCAGGAACAGATGCGTTACTTGTTTCACTTATGGCAATTGGAATTGAAGAAGATGATGAAGTGATTACAACGGCATTTACTTTTGCTGCAACTGTTGAAACAATTTTATTACTTAAAGCAAAACCAATTTATGTTGATATTGAAAATGACAGTTTCAATATTGATTTTACAAAAATTGAAAATGTAATTACAAGAAAAACAAAAGCAATAATTCCCGTTCATCTTTATGGACAATCTTGTGAGATGGATGAAATTTTAAGTATTGCAAAAAAATATAATTTGTATGTTATAGAAGATGCTGCACAATCATTTGGAGCCGAATTTAAAAATAAAAAAACAGGAACTTTTGGAAATATAGGAACCACAAGTTTTTTTCCAAGCAAAAATCTTGGAGCGTTTGGAGATGCAGGAATGGTTTTTACAAATGACGATAAACTTGCGGAAAAAATTAGAGCAATTATTGTTCATGGTTCAAAGGAAAGATATTACCATGAAATATTGGGAGTAAACGCACGACTTGATACAATTCAATCTGCAATTTTAAATGTGAAACTCAAATACCTTGATATGTGGAATTCTCAACGGCAAAAATTTGCAAAAATTTATGATGAACTTTTTCAAAATTCTAATATTATTATTCCAATTACAAAACTATATCGCAATCATATTTTTCATCAATACACAATTAAAGTTGAAAGAAGAGATGAACTTACAGAATTTTTAAAATCTAAAAATGTTCCATTTGGAATTTATTATCCACTTCCACTTCATAAACAAAAAGCATATTTTTGTAAGAATAATTTTTTACCAAATACAGAAATGATTGCAAATCAAGTCATCTCATTACCAATGCATACAGAACTAACTTTTGAAATGCAAAAGTATATTGTAGAAACAATTCTTTCGTTTTACAAATGAAAACACTTGTAATTACACCAACTTACAACGAATCAGAAAATATCAAAAACTTAATTAAAGAAGTTTTAAAACAAAATGATTCAGTTGAGATTTTAGTTGTGGATGATAATTCTCCCGATAAAACTTCTGACATTGTAAAAGAAATGCAAAAGGAAAATTCAAAGATTCATCTTTTGGAAAGAGAAAAAAAAATGGGACTTGGAACTGCGTATGTTTTAGGATTTAAATATGCAATTGAAAAACAATTTGATTATATAGTTGAAATGGATGCTGATTTTTCACATAACCCAAATGAGGTAAAAGCATTTTTAGAAAAAATTCAAAACTACGATTTAGTAATTGGTTCTCGCTATATCAACGGAATTAGAATTATGAATTGGCCAATCAGTCGTTTGATTTTAAGTTATGCAGCAAATATCTACACACAATTTATTACGGGAATATCAATCAAAGACGCAACGGGAGGATTCAAATGTTTTCGCAGAAATGTTTTGGAAAAAATTAATTTGGATGAAATAAAATCAAATGGATATGCGTTTCAAATTGAAATGAATTACAAAGCGTTTTGTAAAGGTTTTAAAATTTATGAGCACCCAATTATTTTTATGGATAGAACTTTGGGAGAATCAAAAATGTCAAAGAACATAATTTTTGAAGCAGCAATTTTGGTTTGGAAACTAAAACTTCAACACATATTTGGAAAATTTTAAATGGAGATTTCTGTAATCATAGTAAATTACAATGTCTGTAGTTTTTTAGAACAAGCACTCAATTCATGTTTAAAAGCATCGCACAATGTTCAATGTGAAATTATAGTTGTAGATAATAATTCTGACGATGGAAGTTGTGAAATTGTGAAAGAAAAATTTCCAAGTGTTAAGTTAATCTGTAATGAAGAAAATTTTGGATTTGCAAAAGCCAACAATATTGCACTGAAAGAAGCAAAAGGAGAATTTATTTTACTTTTAAATCCCGATACTATTATTGAAGAAAATACATTTGATGTAATGATAAATTTTTTTCACAAAAATGAAGAAATTGGACTTGCTGGATGTAAAGTATTAAATCCCGATGGAACACTTCAACTTGCATGTAGAAGAAGTTTTCCGAGTCCGTGGGTTGCGTTTTCAAAAATTGTTGGACTTGCAAATTTTTTTCCGAACTCAAAATTTTTTTCAAAATATAATCTTACTTATCTCTCTTCTGAATCATCTTATGAAGTTGATGCAGTGAGTGGTTCATTCATGTTTTTTAGGAAAAAAGTTTATGAACAAGTTGGTGGATTAGACGAAGTTTTTTTTATGTATGGAGAAGATTTAGATTTTTGTTATAGAGTAAAAAAAAATGGATGGAAAAATTTTTATGTTGCGGATACTCAAATTATTCATTTTAAAGGAGAAAGTACAAAGAGAAGTTCAATTGATGAAATAAAGTTTTTTTATGAATCAATGGAAATTTTTGTAAGAAAACATTTTATGTTTCCATTTCTTGCAATTTTATTTTTGGAGATTGGAATTACACTTCGGTTGTGGTTTGCAATTTTAAATAGACATAGAAAAAATATTTCTTTTGCTTTGTGTGATGCGATGTTTTCTTCAATTTCAGTTTTTATTTCTGAATATTTTTATAGAGGAAAAATTTTTTCTTTTCCAAACTATGCATATCCAATAATTTATTTAGTTCCAATTATAGTTATTTTTTTTTCTGAATTGATTTTCAGAAAAATTTCTACGAAAAAAAAATTAGTTTATTTCTCAATTTTCTTTTCATATATATTTTTATCTGCACTAACTTTTTTTTTCAAAGAGTTTGCTTTCAGTAGAATTGTGATGTTGCTTTCAGGAATTTTTACAATTTTGTTCGCATTTGTTTTTAGATTTATTTATTTTACTTTAGATAAAAATGTGCAAAGCAAAAAAACATTGATTGTTGGTATCAGTGAAAATACAACTCAACTTATTTCAAAAATAGCTAACCAAAAAAAATACAATATTATTGGATTGATTGATTTCAAACATACGAATATTGGCAAAAATATAAATGGAACTGAAATTGTAGGTTGTGTTGAAAATTTAGATAAAGTGATTTCAAAATTAAAAGTTGAATCAATAATTTTTTCACAAGAGGCAATTTCTAATTCTGAAATTTTAAGTTTAATTTCTCAAAATAAAAATAAGAACATAAAATTTTTATTTGTTCCCAAAAATCTTAACATGCTTGTTGGAAAGTCAATAGAAGACAGTTTGTATTCTATTTCCGATGATAAATAGACAAGTGAAAACAAAACTTAATTTTTATATTTCAAAAAAAAATGTCAAAAATAATATTAGAGTTTGAAAAATCAATTTTAGATCTTGAACAAAAAATTAAGGAATTACAAGAAAATTCGAGTGAAGTTGATACGGGTTCTGTGATTCAACAACTTGAAAAAAAGTTGAATGAAGCAAAGAAAAGTTTGTATACAAGATTAACTCCGTGGCAAAAAGTTCAAATTGCAAGACATCCTGAAAGACCGTATACTTTGGATTATATTTCACTTATTACAAAAGATTTTGTTGAACTGCATGGAGATAGAGTTTATGCTGATGATAAAGCAATTGTTGGAGGGTTTGCAAAATTAATTGGTTTTGGAAAAGGAGATGGAAATAGTGTTATGTTTATTGGACATCAAAAAGGAAGAGATACAAAATCTAATTTATTCAGAAATTTTGGAATGCCACAACCTTCGGGATATCGCAAAGCACTTCGTTTGATGAAGATTGCTGAAAAATTTAAAAAACCAATTGTAACTTTTCTTGACACTCCGGGAGCATATCCGGGACTTGAAGCAGAAGAAAGAGGGCAAGCAGAAGCAATTGCAAGAAATATTTTTGAAATGTCACATCTTCAAGTTCCAATTATTGTTGTAATTATTGGTGAAGGAGCAAGTGGTGGAGCATTGGGAATTGGAGTTGGAGACAAAATGTTGATGTTGGAAAATTCTTGGTACTCTGTGATTTCTCCTGAAAGTTGTTCAAGTATTTTGTGGAGAGGTTGGGAGTATAAGGAAAAAGCTGCAGAAGCATTAAAACTTACAGCTCCAGATTTATTGAGATTAAAAATAATTGACAAAATTATTAAAGAACCGTTTGGAGGAGCTCACAATTCATATGAACAAACAGCGTAGTTTGTAAGAGAAGCACTTATAGAAGAACTTGAGAAACTTTCAAAACTATCTCCACAAAAGTTGATTGAAAAAAGGATTGAAAATTTTTCTAAAATGGGTTTTTGGGAAGAGTAATTTTGATTTCAACAAAAACACAAATAAGAATTAGATACGCAGATACTGATCAAATGAAAGTGGTTTATTATGCGAAGTATTTTGAATATTTTGAACAATCTCGTTCTGATTTACTTCGTTCAATAAAAATTCCATATTCTGAAATTGAGAAGAAGGGAATTTTACTTCCAGTAGTTGAAGCATTTGCGAAATATATTTCATCAGCAAAGTTTGACGATTTAATTGAAGTTGAATCCACTCTTTCTGAAATTCAAAACACCAAAATAAAAATTAACTACAAAATTTTAAAATTGGAAAATTCCAATTTAATTACAACGGGATATACAGTTCATTGTTTTTTAGATTCAATTACAAAAAAAATTATTCGTGTTCCTCAATTTTTTTTAGAAACACTTTCACAAAATGTATTTTGATAATCAAAGTAGAATTGTAGAACAATCTTTACTTGAAGATATTGGAAGTGGTGATATCACAACTCAATCTTTGATTGATGAATCTTTGAAAGGAAAAGCAAAAATTTATTTCAAAGAAGATGGAATATTATCAGGAATTGAAATTGCTCAACTTGTATTTCAAACTTTGGACGATGAAATTTTATTCAAAAGTTTTTTTCAAGATGGAGATAAAATAAATTCTAAACAAATTATCGCTGAAATTAATGGAAAAATTTCTACGATTTTAAAAGGTGAAAGAACCGCATTAAATTTTTTACAACGAATGTGTGGAATTGCAACACTTACAAATCAGTTTGTAGAGATTATCAAAAATTACCCCGCCAAAATTACAGATACACGTAAAACTGTTCCACAACTTCGTCTTTTTGATAAACTTGCTGTAAAACATGGTAGAGGAATAAATCATCGTTTTGGACTTGATGATATGGTTTTGATAAAAGATAATCATATTGCAATTTGCGGAAGTGTTTCAAACGCAATTGAAAAATGTGTGAAATATCTTTCTAAAATAAATTTAAAATTAAAAATTGAAGTTGAAGTAAAAAGTATTTCAGAAGTTTATGAAGCATTAAAATATAAAAATGAAATTGATAGAATTATGTTGGATAATTTTTCAATTTCTGAAATGGAAAAAGCAGTTGAGATAATTTCAAATCAAGTAGAGGTTGAAGCAAGTGGAAATGTTTCGTTGGAAAATGTAAATGAAATTGCAAATACAAAAGTTGATTTTATTTCAATTGGCAAACTCACACATTCAGTAAAAGCAATTGATATTTCATTAGAAATTGATGTTTGAAAAAATTAAAACACTTGCAACAGATACTTTAACTTATGGAATAAGTACAGTTGTAAGTCGCTTTTTGACATTTCTTTTAGTTCCATTCTATACCAATATATTACGTCCAGAAGATTATGGAATTGTAGCATATTTTTATTCGTTGATTGCATTTTTGACAATTGTTTATGGATATGGAATGGAATCGGCATTTTTTAGATTTTATTCATCACTTGAAATTGGAGACAAAAAAGAAAATTTTTCAACACCATTTATTTCGCTTTTTATTTCGTCGTTTTTCGTTTCAATTTTAATTACAATTTTTTCAGATGAGTTAGCAACGTTTACTCAAATAAAAAAAAACGCAAATGAAATAATAATTTATTCTTCATGGATTTTATTTTTTGATACAGTTGCTTTTATTCCATTTGGATATTTGCGAATGGAGAGAAAATCTAAACAATTTGCTTTCCTAAAATTTTTAAATGTATTGATAAATGTTGTTTTAAATGTGATTTTATTGCATTATTTTAAATTTGGAATTGTTGGAGTTTTTTTGAGTGGATTGATTTCTTCATTAGTTACAATTTTATTTTTGATTTCCATTATTTTGAAAAATTTTATTTTTTCATTTAATAAAAAACTATTTAAAAAACTGTTTAAGTTTGCAATTCCATATTTACCATCAGGACTTGCAATGATGGCAATTCAAGTGATTGATAGACCAATTTTACTTTATCTAACAGATGAAAAAACAGTTGGAGTTTATCAAGCAAATTATCGTTTGGGAATTGTGATGATGCTATTTGTATCAATGTTTGATATGGCGTGGAGACCATTTTTTCTCACTCATTCAAAGGATGAAAATGCAAAGAAAATGTTCTCAAAAATATTCACATATTTTTGTTTGATAGCATCGGTGGTTTTTTTAACCGTTAGTTTATTTATTGAAGACATTGTAAAGATTCAAGTTGGAAGTTTTTATTTTTTGCATCCAAATTATTGGAGTGGATTAAACATTGTTCCAATTGTTTTGCTTTCGTATGTGTTTTTAGGAATGTATAATAATTTTATAGCAGGAATTTATATTGAAAAAAAAACAAGTTGGTTACCAATAATTTCCTTAATTGGTGGAATTGCAAATGTTCTTTTCAATTTTATATTGATTCCTGAATCGAAGGGATTTGGTGCAGCAGTTTCAACTTTGATAAGTTATTTCTTAATTGCAATTTCGACTTACTTTATTTCACAAAAATTTTATTCAATTAAATTTGAAACTTCTAAAATTGTAAGAATATTTTTAATCACATTCTTTATTTATTTTATTTCAATTTATTTTCAAGGAACAATTTTTGTAAAACTATTTTACTTTATTTTATTTTTGAGTTTGCTTTTGGTTTTTAAAATTTTTGAGAGAGAAGTTAATATGTTTAAAGATATTTTGAAAAGTATTTTGTGAAATAAAAAATTATAAGTAAATTTACCGACAAATTTTTTAAATTTAATCACATTTCGGAGAAAATCAAGTGTCTTTAGTCAAGAAAACAACTTATTTTTTAAAAAACGAAGAGATTCCAAGAAAATGGTATGTTGTGGATGCAACAAATCAAACACTAGGAAGATTAGCAAGTAATGTTGCAAAAGTTCTTCGTGGAAAACATAAATCAGTTTTTACACCAAACGTAGATTCAGGAGATTATGTTGTCGTTATAAACGCTGAAAAAGTAAAACTTGCAAGCAAACGATTATCATATAAAACATATTTTAGATATACAGGATATCCCGGTGGAGCTCGTATTGATAAAGTTTCTGATGTTTTAAAAGAGAAACCAGAAAAAGTATTAGAACATGCTATCAAAGGAATGATTCCACATAATAAACTTGGAAAACAAGTTGGAATGAAATTGAAAATATACAAAGGTGAGAATCATCCACATATTGCACAACAACCAGAATCATTACAATTTTAAGATTTATGAAGAATGAAATTTTCGTAGGAAGAAGAAAAACATCAGTAGCAAGAGTTTACTTGAATGAAGGAAATGGAGAAATTCTTGTAAATAAAAAACCAATTGATAAATATTTTTCACTTGAAATACATAAACAAAAGTTAAATTTTCCTTTTGTTGTTACAGAAACAATAGGAAAGTATAATGTCTATGTAAATATTCAAGGAGGAGGAGTTACTGGACAATCTGAAGCAGCACAACTTGCAATTGCTCGTGCTCTTTCTGCAACTGATGAATCATTGAAATCTAAACTTCGCTCTGCAAACCTATTGACTCGTGATTCACGAATGGTTGAAAGAAAAAAATATGGACAACCGGGAGCAAGAAAAAAGTTTCAATTTTCAAAACGATAAGTTTTTCCAAAAACACATATACTTATTTTTTTTTGAGAGTGTTTCATTTGTTCAAAATGGAATTTCAAAAATAGCGATTAAGTATAGAGGTCTGAATTAAAACAGAATTAACTAAACATTAAACCCCCAAAAAATATGCCAAGAGTAGATATAAATGAGTTACTTGCTGCTGGATGTCATTTCGGCCACATAACTCGACGATGGAACCCAAAAATGAAACCCTACATTTTTGGTGAAAAAAATGGAATTCACATTTTAGATTTAAGAAAAACACAATCTTTACTTGATGTTGCTTATGATGAAATTGTAAAAATTGCAAGCGAAGGTAAACGTGTACTTTTTGTTGGAACAAAAAGACAAGGAAAAGCAATTATGCAAGCAGAAGCAACACGATGCAATGAGTTTTTTGTTGTAGAAAGATGGCTTGGTGGATTGCTTACCAATTTTGTTACAATTCGTAAAAGTGTAAAACGTTTGAGCAACATTGTAAAAATGGAAACAGACGGAACATTTGATAAACTTACAAAGAAAGAAAAACTTTTTTTGTTGCGTGAAAAAGCAAAACTTGAAAATGTTTTATTGGGAATTATTGAGATGAGTAAAATTCCAGGAGCATTATTTTTAGTTGATACAAAAAGAGAAAATATTGCTGTCAAAGAAGCGAAACGTCTTGGAATTCCAGTTTTTGCTATTGTGGATTCAAATTGTGATCCTGATGATATTGATTTTCCAATTCCAGCAAATGATGATGCTACAAAATCAATTCAACTAATTGCAGAATTTATTGCAGATTCTGTTGTGGAAGGAAAAGAAATTCGTTCTGCAAAATTAGCTCAAGAAGCATCAGAAAAAATGGAAAGCCAGTTTAAAGAAGAAAAAGATAGTTCTTCTTCTGAAGGAAAAAATGACGAAAAAAAATCAAGACGTAAAAAATTTGTTAGAAAACAAACAACAGATAAAACTGAAAATTAGAATATGATTACCGCAGATTTAGTAAAAAAATTAAGAGATAGAACGAGTGCAGGAATGATTGATTGTAAAAAAGCACTTGAAGAAACAAATGGAGATATTGAAAAGGCAATTGAGATTTTGAGAAAAAGGGGAGTTGCTTCTGCTGAACAAAAATCTGGACGTGCAACAAACCAAGGAATTATTGAAACATATATTCACTCTGGTTCTCGATTAGGAGCAATGATTGAAATAAATTGTGAAACTGATTTTGTTGCAAAGACAGACGATTTCAAACATCTTGCAAAAGAGCTTGCAATTCAAATTGCTGCGATGAATCCAAAAACAATTTCTCGTGAAACTGTTCCGCAATCAATCATTGATAAAGAACTTGAAATTTATCGTGAGCAAATGAAAAATGAAGGAAAACCAGATGGTGTTATTGAAAAAATTGCAATTGGAAAATTAGATAAATTTTTTCAAGAATATTGTCTTGTTGATCAAGCATATGTTCGTGATGAGAAAAAAAATGTCAAAGATGTAATCACAGAAATTATTGCAAAAACTGGTGAAAATATATCAGTAAAACGTTTTGTAAGATTCCAAATTGGTGAAGAATAAAAATGGCAGATGATTTGCATATAAATTGCTATAAAAGAATTCTCTTAAAATTGAGTGGGGAATCACTTATGGGAGAAAAAAAATATGGAATAGATGCAAATGTTTTACAGTTTTATGCTGAAGAAATAAAATCGGTTCATAAGTTGGGAGTTGAAATAAGTATTGTCATTGGAGGAGGAAATATATATCGCGGAGTTGGAAATTCTTCTGATGGAATTGATGAAGTAACAGGTGATACAATGGGAATGTTAGCAACTATGATAAATGCACTTGCGTTGCAAAGTTCTTTAGAAAGAAATGGAGTCTATACACGGTTGATGAGTGCAGTGAATATGGATAAAGTTGCTGAACCATATATTCGTCGCAGAGCAATTCGTCATATGGAAAAAAAACGAGTTGTGATTTTTGGAGCAGGAACAGGAAACCCATAT
>SXSO01000011.1 GCA_005792205.1 Bacteroidota bacterium
AATCAATTTCGTAAGTCCCAACATTTTGGTTTTCATTTACAAGTGTTTTTATTTCACGTCCTAAAATATCAAACACTTTTAAATTTACAAATCCACTTTTCGCGATTTCATATTTTATTTTTGTTTTCGGATTAAATGGATTTGGATAGTTTTGATTCAATGAAAATTTATCCGGAATAAAATTTTCACTTCGTTCTGTAATAGAAGTTATATTTCCAAAATCATTATTTGTACGAGGAACAATTTTCCAACGTTTGTAACTAAAATACATAACACCAGAAAGTTTTTGAATTGTATCACCAACTTTTAAAATTGTCATTCCAAAAATTGTATCAGATAAAACATTTGAAAAATTATTTCTTCCATCACGACGAACAAGTATTGGACCACTTCCATCATCAATTTCGTATTCAGTAATATCCGCAAATGTTGGATAGATATTTGTAACAGTTACATTATCAAACGAAACCAAAACTCCTTCGAATGGTTCAGCAATTTTATTTCCACTTCCAATTGAAGGACCAAACATTCCAGTTGAAATATTTTCAAGTGGAAGAATTTCTGGATTATTATGAGAATGAATTTCAACAGATGAAATTCCACTGATACGTGTTACATCATTGTATTCATTGATTGAACCAGTGATTGTTATGTAATCACCATTTCGCACAACTGCAAGAAGAGATTCAGCACCAACAATCCAAATTCCATTCCACACATTTGAACTATCTTGCAAATACCACGCATTTGTTCCACCACTTGTCAAAGAACTCATCGCAATGCGTGAAGTATCCGCAGTTACAAATCCTGAAACATTTGCAATTCCACCAATGTATCCACTTCTTCCATTTACAAATGGTGTATATTGAATGTCATAAATTTTTAAAGGACGATTTAAAATTGTATAAAAGAAAAATCCTTTTGAAGTATCAAATTGAGAACCATCACTTGCTGAACTTGAAAGAATTGTTGTATATCCATCTTCATCCATTGCTTCAATGAAATAATTTACAAAAGTGTTTTCGCTAAATTGTGGAATTGTTGCTTCATACAAAGTATCACTTGTTGTGTGTTGCATTTCAATAGATTGAAAGTTAGAATAGTTTGTACGATAATAAAGTTTTACACTTGAAATTGAAGCGGTTCCTTCTTTTATAATTGCAGTAACTTTTGCCAAACTATCTGATGATGGAATTACTGGATATCTTCTGTGAGAATAAACTTGTGCTTTACGAATACCAATTACAACATCTCCAGGAAATATGGGACAAATTCTATAACCTCTTGCGTTTTCTTGACCACTTGCAACTGCAATAAATCCACGAAGTGTATCAATTAAAGTGCCAATTTGAATTTTTGAAAAAAGTGAAACATAAGAAGTATCTCCCGGAATAATTGGATTTCCATGACCAAGTGTGAAAAAATGTGAAGCATCATAGTCAGATAAATTATTTCCATTTGCATCAACAATACTAAATGTTCCACGAGTAGAATTTACAATTGCATTCACAGTTAAATTTGTAAATTCAACCATAACACCTTCATATCCTTCACCAGTTGAATATTTTGTTTTTCCATTTGGAAAAAGTCCTTGATAAAAATCGCTTATGTTCATCGATTTTGCTGATGGAATAGATTCACTTCCAATAATTTCAATTGGATAAGTTGCAAGAGGTTGAAATTGCGTTGTGCTATTCATACTATTAGTTGGAAATTCAGAAACAATTCCTGTAATTTTCACAACATCTCCACGAAGCACATTTAAAAATCCATCTAAAACTGCTTGTGAAGTATCAGCAGATGAAACACGAACAAAAATTCCTCCCCATTGTGTTGCAATTCCTGTTTGAGAAAAATCAGAAAGAAGCATTGTAAAACCACCGGAAGTATAAGTGATTGTTTTTGGTGGAACAATACAAATTCCTGTAACTGTGACGGTATCTCCAGTATATCCTCCATGTTGAAGTGTTCCACGAGATGGAATATTATTTTGAAGTGAATCAGCAATAATAAGAGAATCCATCGGAACATATTGAATATCAGAAATAGGAACTTCGGGATATGTTTTTTTATTTTGAGAAAACACGTTCATTGAAAAAATGAACAATAAAAAAATGGTAATATATTTTGATTTCATGATTATATTGATTTATTTGATGATTAAAAATTTTCCTGTTTTAGTTTCTTGAGTTTCTCTATCATAGATAGCAAAAAGATATAAACCAGTTGCAAGTGCTTGATTAAATTTTGTAACTAAATCCCACGCATGTTCTCCACCAGAAAATTTTGGTTCAGTTCCTATATTTTCAAATCTATTGAACCAATTTATATCATTTCCATTGTATGTAAAAGCATCATGCTCAATTTCAGCAACAACATCTCCTGCTAGTGTGAGAACAGTTATTTTACATTGTTGTGGAAGATTGTAAAAAATAATTTTTCTATTTTTTTCTCCAACTCCATCCCAATACGCATTTGCATAATATGGATTTGGATAAACTCCAACTTCAACATTTTTATTTGATGTTGGTAATTTTCCTGGAATTACTCTCTGCAAAACTTTTCCACTTTCAAGTTGAGGAAGATTATTTTCTTCGTCTCCTCTATCATATGCTGAAATTCCATAAACATATTGCCATCCATTCAAATGTGTAAGTCCAGAAGTTTCAGCAACAGCAGGAGGAAAACAATAATAAAATGTATCGTTTCCAACAACTTTCGGAATTGAAAGTTTTATTTTTTCAAATCCAGTATTATATCCAATTTGATTATTTGATAAATCAAAATCTCCAACAAGTGAAAGTGATAAAATAAAATCATCTGGATTTTGAAAATCTTCTCCTGCATTTGAACGATAAATTCTATATCCTTCAAAATCATTTTCTTTTGTAATCGGATCAATTGATGTCTCAGAAGTTTTATCCCAATAAATCACAATATTTTTATCAAAAACTTCTGAATAAACTTTTGGTTGTTTTGGTGGTTGTGGAAGTACATATCTATCTAAAATTCCATTATTGTTTAAATCTTCACTTGCTTCTAAAATATTATTTCCATTTATATCCTCTCCATCATATGCTTTTTGAGACCAACTTAAATTTGAATATAAGTTTTTTCTACTTTCAATTGAATCAAATCTCGCAGGAAGTTCTCCATATTTTTTTGCACAAATAACAGCATATACAACATTTATTGAATCATTTGGAAGAAGTTTTGGAAATGGACCAACTGAAAGTAAGTGAGTATAATTTCCCGGTGTTAAACGAAGTGGAATAATTTTTTCTTTTGGAAGTGAAGTGAGTAATCTTTTGTATTTACTCAAATATTTATTTGCATCATCGTCATTTGTTGGATAAAAATATGCTTCTTCTCCCGTTGAATTTTTAAATTTCCATGCATTGTAATATACAGCAGAATCAAGTTCATCAATGTTTTGGACTTCTTGAAAAAAAAGTGAATCAATACTATGACGAAGAAAATTTGGAAAAGGTGTTGTTCCTAAAAGTTTTATTCCAAGATAAGAATCAGCAGGATTTCCATAAGGTTGACCATCATAATCAAATGTATATGCAAGTCGCAACGAATCTACAAAACCATTTCCTTGATGACGATAAAATTCTGAACCACTTGGATATCCTGAAAGATTTGTATTTCTTACAGCAGGATTTGTCCAAATCCCAACTGCAAGATTATTTAAAGTATCAATTCCAACATTTTTTATTTTGTAGTTTAACACAACAAAAAAATCTGCAAAGGAATAATTCCATACATAACTTTCTTGATGAATACTTACTCCAAGTGGAATGTGATTTAAAATTGAATCTCCACTTGAAAAAGCTGTTCTTGTATCAGAATAATCACAAATAAAATCTTGATGACTAATTGCAGTCGTATCAAAATAAATTCCAGAAAGAGTTGATTTTTCTTTTATAGAATCAAAAACATCATTCGTAAATTCAAACCCTTCATTCAAACGATTGAGAGTACCAATATCAACTGCAGCAGTTGAAACTAGAGTTTGCGTTGTTCCAGAAGTATCTTTTTTTTCTGCACCAATCCAAATTCCACCAAGAAAAATATGCTCTATTCTTGAACCTTTTGGATATTCGCACGAAGGTTGTCTTTCGTTCCAATATAAAAATCCATGACCAATTGTTCCATAATTAGTAATAGTCAAACCAATATTTCCAACATTTGTAAATTTTTTATCTTGATCAAAAGTTGGTGAGTAGATTCCAAAATTTTTATCAGTTTGAGAAAACAAAACTTGTAAATACAAAAAAAACAATATTAAATAAAACGAAATTTTCATAGAGCTGATGACGAGAGTTGAACTCGTGACCTACTGATTACGTATCAGTTGCTCTACCACCTGAGCTACATCAGCAAAAAATTTTTGAAAAGATATGAAAATAAAACTTGCAGTTTTTTAAAAAAAAATTATTATCTATGATTTTAATTCAACAATTGTAACACCACTTCCACCATCATAATAATCAGCAAGTTGATACGTATTTACAAAACTATTTTGAGAAAGAAACATGCTAATTTTTTTCCTCAAACTTCCAGTTCCTTTTCCGTGAATAATTTTAATTCTATTTACATTTTCTAAAATTTTTTCATCTAAAAATTTTTGCAATTCTTCAATTGCTTCATCTCCATACATTCCTCTCAAATCAATTTCAGTTTTATATGATGTAGAAATTTTATGCATATGTAAAATATGTTTTCCCACTTTTGTAGAAACTGATTCTATTTCATTTCCACATAATTTTATTTTCATTGAAGGAAACGCAATCCAATATTCGTTATTATCAGCAATAGAAACTATTTCACCAACTTCACTTCCTCCATTGATTTTCACAAATTCTCCAATAGAAAAAGTTTTTATTTCAATTTCTTTTTGAATTGAATTTTCAATTTTTTTTAAATGAGATGATATTTCTTTTTTTGCATCTGTAACAACATTTTTTTCCGCATTTTTTTCTTTTATATCACGAACAGTTTTTTCAATTATTTTTTTTGCATCATCAATAATTTTTTGTGCTTCTTTGTTTGCATTTAAAAGAATTTCATTTTCATCTTTTTTTATTTTTTTAAGTTTTATTTCATAATCAGTTTTAAATTTCTCCAATTGATTTTTTTCATTTTGTAGATTTTCAACTTCACTTTGTAATAATTGTTTTTGAGTTTCAATTTCAAAAAGCAATTTTTCAAGATTTATGCTACTTTCTCCAACAAATGTTTTCGCATTATTTAAAACATCATTTGGAAAGTCCAATCTTTTTGCAATTTCAAACGCATAACTATTTCCAGGAATTCCAATATGAAGAATGTATGTCGGTTTCAAAAAATTTTTATCAAATTCCATTCCTGCATTTATGATTTTTTCTTTTTGAGAAGCAAATGCTTTAAGTTCAGTATGATGAGTTGTAGCAATTGTTATAGCATTTTTTTTTGATAATGTTTCTAAAACTGCTGACGAAATTGCACTTCCTTCCTTCGGTTCAGTTCCACTTCCAATTTCATCAATTAAAACAATACTTTTGTCATCAGCATTATTCAAAATGGTTTTCAAATTTTCAATATGAGAACTAAATGTACTTAAATCACTTTCAATAGATTGATTATCTCCAATATCGGCAAACAGTTTTTCAACAATTGTAAATTTAGAATTTTGAGAAACAGGAATTTGAAATCCTGATTGAAGCATTATAATCAAAAGCCCTATTGTTTTTAATGCAACAGTTTTTCCTCCAGCATTTGGACCGGTGATTATCATTGTATTAAAATTTTTTCCGATATCAAAAGTAAATGGAACAATCTCTTCAAACTTATGTTTATGAAAAAGTAATGGGTGACATGCATTTTCAAAATAAATAGAAAAATTATTTTTATCAATTTCAACTTCTTCTCCTTTAATTTCAAGAGCATATTTTGTTTTTCCAATTGCAAATTCAAGATAAGAAAGATTTTCTAATGAAATTTTTATTTGGTAATAATTTTGGAAAATTTCTTTTGAAAGTTCTTTTAATATAATTTCAATTTCTTTTTTTTCTTCAGCAATTAAAATTCGCAAGTTATTGTTCAATTGAAAAACTTCAAACGGTTCCACAAACGCAGTCAAACCAGAAGATGATTCACTATGAATGATTCCATAAACTTTATTTTTATATTCACTCTTAATTGGAATCACCATTCTTCCATCTCTAACTGTGATTATATCATCTTGTACAAAACCTTCTTCTATATTTTGTTTTAAAATTGTTTCAATTTTTTTTCTCACATAAATAGAAGTTTCAGCGATTTGTTCTCTAATTTTTTTTAAATTTTTACTTGCAGTATTTTTTACATTTCCATTTTCGTCAATTGATTGTTCAATATGAAATTCCAAAATTTTATTTGGAAAAAGATTATTTGCAATTTCATTTAAATAAAAAATTTCATTTTTCTTTTGAAATAAAAAAAAATTGATACTGCGAATAGATATATAAAAATTTAAAAAATCTCTAAGTTCAAATGTTGAAAGAAAATTTCCTTCAATAGATAATGATTGAAGAGAATTTAAAATTGTTTCAGGAATAAAAATTGAATGTAATTCTTTACTTTGTATATAAACTTTAAGTTCTGAAATAATTTTTATTTCTCTTTTTATTTCGTCTGCAGAATTTTTTGGAAAAGTGTTTTGAAGTATTTTTTTTGCAAAACTTGAACCCAAATATTTTTCAACGTCAGATTTGATTTTTTGAAATTCAAGTTTTTCAAATGAGTTTAAAAATTCTTGCACAAAAATTTATTTTTGCTTTTCAATTTCTTGCAAATGTGTAAATACAAAGTCGCTTAATTTTGGTGTAATATTTAAAATGTTTTTATAAAGTCCAGATTTTTTTTTTATTTCATCATTTGGAAATTTAAAAAAAATTAGGATATATAAAATAAAACTTGCAAATAATACATATTGAAGAGTTCCAAAAATTGCTCCTAATATTTTATTTATAAACGAAAGTGTAGAATTTTTTTTTGGTTCAAAAATTTTTGCAAATAACTTCACAACTATATAAACACCAAAAAACATTATTAAAATGCTAATAGTTGGTGATAAAGTTTCTGAAATTTTAAAATTTATGATTAAAATATTTTTC
>SXSO01000103.1 GCA_005792205.1 Bacteroidota bacterium
GGCTTTAGGATCTGAACCGTATTGATTGTCACCTTTGTCTCCTTCGGTGAAAGCTAAAATTAAACTGTAAATTGGAATTAATGTCCAACTGCATCGCAAATAACGGTATTAGTAAAATGCTTAAAGAAATAAGTATAATGCGAATAATATTTTTTTGCATAGATAATTGTTTTTATCTAAATACCTTCATTTGCAATTATATAAGTAAAAATTGCAATTGTAATTGCTCCAAGTTCAAGTTCCCGTTCATTTACTTTGTCAATTGTATCATTGTGAGAATGATGATAATCAAAATATCTATGAGTATCAACTCTAAGTCCAATTAAAATAGTTCCAAATTTTCCAAGTTCAGAAATATCCGCTCCTCCACCACCAATTTTAAAATGATTTGCGTCAATACTTTCTAATAGATAACTCCATTTGTCAAACTTTTGAAACTGAACTGAATCGCAACTTATTCCAAAACCTCGTGGAGTAAATCCTCCAATATCGCTTTCAATGGCAACAATATGTTTTTCATTTCCACGATTTTTCTTTGCATATTCAATTCCTCCGCGAAGTCCATTTTCTTCGTTCATAAAAAGAACAACGCGAATAGTTCGTTTTGGTCGCAATTCAAATTTTTTCAAAAGCCGAAGTGCTTCAATTGAATGCACAATTCCTGCTCCATCGTCATGAGCACCTTGTCCTTTATCCCAACTATCCAAATGTCCTCCAATTAAAATTATTTCGTTTGGAAATTCACTTCCTGTAATTTCACCAACTACATTTGCAGATGGTGCATCTTCAAATGTTTTGCAATCAAGTTTTATATTTACTTCAATAGTTTCATCTTTTTTAAGTAGGTCACTTAAAAATTCTGCATCAATTGTGCTTATGGCAACAGCAGGAACTTTTGGAATTGAATCTAAATATCGCATCATTCCAGTATGTGGTTCATCATCTAAACGCGTTGTCATAGAACGAACAATCACTCCAATTGCTCCAACTTTTGCGGCTTCAATTGCCCCACTTCCTCTTTGATTTACTGCACCACCGTATGCTTCTCCCGTTGAAATTTTTGTTTTATCCATTGGACGATTGAAAAAAATAATTTTACCTTTTGCAATATCTTTTTTTTGTTTGAGTTCATCGAAGGACTTCACTTCTAAAATTTTTCCTGTAATTCCGTTTTCGGATGTTGCAATACTTCCACCAAGAGCACAAATACTTAAATCATAATTTTTCAACTTCATCGATTTTGAAGCAACAATTTCACAGGTTTCAAAATTCCCTCTTTCCCAATGTGGAACCATAAGCGATTCTAAATGCACATTTTCAAATCCAAGTTGTTCCATCAAATTTTTTCCCCACTCAACTGACTTATCGGCATTTAGAGAACCACTCAAACGATGTCCTATTTTGGTTGTGAGTTCATAAAGCATTTCAAAAGATTTTCCATTTTGAAGTCCATCTTTGATGATTTCTTTGGCAAGTGAATCATAGTTTTGCGAAAACGCAATTTCAAATAAAATAAAAATAAATAAAAAAAGTTTTATCATAGTTAAAAAAATTTTTGAAATATGAAAAAATATTTCAAAAAAAAATAACAGGAAAAAATTCATATATTTCGCTCCCAAAATTGACTCCCAATATTTAAAAAAATAAAATGCCTCATCGCATAGAAATTATATCTAAATTCAAAGATGAACGAACTGAAATTCGTCTAAAAAAAATCCATTCACTTGGAAATTTAGAAGTAAAAAATATTTTTATTGTTGATGTGTATACAATTGACAAAAATTTTTCTTTTGAAAATTTAGAAACTTTCGCTTCGTTACTTTCAAATCCAGTTACACAAACTTTTTTTATAGATAAACCATTTTTCCCAAATGAATTTTCTTGGGCAATTGAAATTGGTTTTCTTTCGGGAGTTACAGATAATGTTGGAAACACAGCAAAAGAAATTTTAATTGATAAACTATCTGCAAATGAATATAATAATAATCTTTCAGTTTATACGTCAACTTTAACATTTATTGAAGAAAAGATTTCACTTGAAAAAGTTCAAAAAATTGCTGATAATTTTTCAAATCATTTAATAAACTCAATTAGAATAAAAAATAAATCTTCTTATTTTCAAACAAATGGAATGGGAATTTTTATTCCAAAAGTTGAGCTCAAACCAAATTCAAATGCAGATGAAGTAAATCTAAATGTTAGCGATGATGAGCTTTTAAAAATTGGAAAGTTTGGAATTTTAGAAAATCAAAATCAGGAAAACGAATTTCGTCGCGGTTCACTTGCTTTGGAATTGGATTATTTGAAAACAATTCAAAACTATTTCGCTTCACAAAAACGAAATCCAAAAGATGTAGAAATTGAATCACTTGCTCAAACTTGGAGTGAACATTGTAAACATACTATTTTTGCTGCTCAAATTGATGAAATTGAAAATGGAATTTTTAAAACATATATTAAAAAAGCAACTGATGATATTAGAAAACTAAAGGGAGAAAATGATATTTGTATTTCCATATTTCACGACAATGCTGGAGGAATTATTTTTGATGAAAATTTTGTTGTAACCGATAAAGTTGAAACTCATAATACACCTTCTGCACTTGATCCGTTTGGAGGATCTGTAACAGGAATTCTTGGAGTAAATCGTGATACAATTGGATTTGGAAAAGGAGCAAAACCAATTTTAAATCGTTATGGATTTTGTTTTGGTTTTCCAAATGATGAAAGCCAACTTTTTAGAGATAAAGAAAAAAATTATCCTCTTCTATTTCCAAAAAAAATTTTAGAAGGAGTTGTAGAAGGTGTAAATGTTGGTGGAAATTGCAGTGGAATTCCAACTCCACAAGGATTTTTATTTTTTGATAATCGATACAAAGGAAAACCGCTTGTATTTGTTGGAACTATTGGATTGATTCCAAAAACACTAAATCACGAAAGTAAATCTATTTCATTAATTGAAAAGAAAGCACAAGTTGGAGATTACATTGTAACGATAGGTGGAAAAGTTGGACAAGATGGAATTCATGGAGCAACATTTTCTTCTGAAACATTAAGTGAAACAAGTCCATCAACTGCAGTACAAATTGGAGATGCAATCACACAAAAAAAAATGAGTGACGCAATTATAAAAGATGCAAGAAATTTGAATTTATACAATAGCATCACAGATAACGGTGCAGGAGGACTTTCTTGTTCAGTTGCAGAAATGGCTCGCGAATGTGGTGGTGCTTTTGTAGAATTAGAAAAAGTTCCAACAAAATATCCAAATCTTCCTCCGTGGAAAATTTGGATAAGTGAATCTCAAGAACGAATGACGCTTTCTGTTCCAAAAGAAAAATGGAATCAATTTTCTGAACTGATGAAAAAACATGAAGTTGAGGCAACAATAATTGGCGAATTTACAAACAGTGAAAAATGTGTAGTTTCATTTTATGGAAAAGAAGTGATGAATATTGACTTAGAATTTTTACATAATGGTTTGCCAAAAAAAAATTTAAAAACAGAAAGTCAAAAGATTTCAAAAATAAAAAGTTTTGCCGATTTATATTTTGAAAATTCAAGTTTCTCACATCAAGAAAAATTACTTCATTTACTTTCTCATCCAAATATATGCAGTACACAATTTGTTTCTGAACAATATGATCATACAGTTCAAGGAACTTCAATAATTTCTCCACTAATTGGAAAAGGAAAAGTAAACGGAAACACAAGTGTAATTCGTCCAATTTTAAGTTCGTGGAAGGGAGTTTCAGTTTCACAATCATTGTTTCCACATTTGACAGAAATAAATCCATATTTAACTTCTGGAATTACAATTGATAAATCAATTGGAAATTTAATCTCAATTGGAACTCCACTAAACCATATTGCGTTATTGGATAATTTTTGTTGGTGCGATGCTTTAAATCCAAAACGACTTTGGCAATTAAAAGAAACTGCTTTGGGATGTTATGATTTTGCAGTTCAATATCAAACTCCATTTATTTCGGGAAAAGATTCAATGTTCAATGATTTTCGTGGTTACGATGAATTTGGAAATGAAATAAATATTTCTGTTCTTCCAACACTTTTAATTTCTTCAATTGGAGTTATAACAGATATAAGAAAATGTGTTACGATGGATTTCAAATTTGAAGATGATGAAATTTTTCTTGTCGGAAAAAGTTTTTTAGAAACAAAAAATTCAACTCCATCTTTTAAAGCAATTCAAGAGGCAATTGAATTAGAAATTCTTTCTTCTTCATATTCAATTCAAATTGGAGGAATTGCTGTTGGACTTGCAAAAATAAGTATTGCGGGAAGTTTAGGAATTGAAGTAAATTTGGATGAAAAAATTTTATTTGATGATTTTGAAACACAATTTATTGTGAGTGTAGAAAAAAAACATTCCAAAAAGTTTGAAGAAATTTGTAATAAACATAATTCAAATTTTAAAAAAATTGGAAAAGTTGTTCCAGAAAAAAAATTTACAATCAAAAATTTTGAAAATAAAACTTTGATTGAAAGTAATCTTTTGGAATTGGAAAACTATTACAAAAAACCATTTGAAAGTTTTTAACATGAAAGTATTTATTTTATCTGGTTACGGATTTAATTGTGAAGAAGAAACAAAATTTGCATTTGAAGTTGCAGGAGCAACCTGCGATATTGTTCATATAAACGATTGGATAAAAAACAAAAAAAGAATTTTTGACTATCAAATGTTAGCAATTCCCGGAGGATTTTCTTATGGTGATGATACGGGAAGTGGAAATGCAATGGCAAATAAAATTAGAAATCATTTGTGGGAAGAAATTTTGGAATTTGTAAATCAAGATAAACTAGTGATTGGAATTTGTAATGGATTTCAAGTGCTTGTAAATCTTGGACTTCTTCCATCAATAGAAAATAATTATGGAAAAAGAACTGTTGCTCTTTTGCATAATAACAAAGGACGATATTTGAATACTTGGATAAATATAAAAATTGAAAACGATAAGTGCGTATTCACAAAAAATATATCGCAAATGTTTCTTCCAATTGCTCACGGTGAAGGAAATTTTTTTGCAGAAGAAAATATTTTACAACAATTAAATTCAAATGAACAAATTGTTTTGCGATATTGTTTGGAAAATGGCTTTTTAGCAAATCAAATCTTCCCATTTAATCCAAATGGGGCAATTGAAGATGTTGCAGGAATTTGCAGCCCAAATGGAAAAATTTTTGGTTTGATGCCACATCCTGAAAGAGCAATTTTTTTTACACAAAGACCCGATTGGAACTTTCTAAAAGAAAAATTTAAACGAGAAAAAAAAGAAATTCCAAAATTAAATGATGGAATAGAAATTTTTAGAAACGCAGTAAATTATTTTAAATAAAATGTTTATTGAAACAAAAAAAAGATCTTTGACTAAAGCTACAATGTGGAGAATAATTGCAATATTGAATAGTTATTTTGTACTTACATTTTCAATATCTAAAGATAATCTTGTGAATGCAATTTTAATGAACATTTCAGGATTTATAATTTATTATTTATATGAAAGAATTTGGAATAAAATTTCTTGGGAAAAAAACAAAATGAAAGAATTATGAAAACAAAAATTATTGATTCAAAAACTTTCACACGAATTTTAAACCGTCTTGCACATGAGATTATTGAAAAAAATCGTGGAGCAGAAAATCTTGCAATCGTTGGAATTAGAACTCGTGGAGAATATTTAAGCAAACGAATTGCAAAAACTATTTTTGAAATTGAACAAATTCCTCTTCTTACAGGAGCACTTGATATCACACTTTATCGCGATGATCTTTCACAACTTGATAAACCAATTTTACAAGGAACTGAAATTCCATTTGATGTAACAAATAAAAAATTAATTTTGGTGGATGATGTTTTATTTACAGGAAGAACCATTCGTTCTGCACTAAATGAAATTGTAGATTTGGGACGACCTCAAAATATTCAACTTGCAGTTTTTGTAGATAGAGGACATCGTGAACTTCCAATTGAACCAAATTTTATTGGAACAAAAATTCCAACACAAAAAAGTGATGATATACAAGTTATGATGAAAGAAATTGATAGTGAAGACGGAGTTTACATTATTTAAAGGATATAAATCAAATGACAGAAACATCTACAAAAAAATTACAAATCAATCATCTCTTGGGAATGGAAAATGTTTCCGAAGAAGATATAACACTTATGCTTGACACTGGAATGTCATTTCGTGAAGTTTTGGAAAGACCAATAAAAAAAGTTCCAACATTGAATGGAAAAACAATTGTGAATTTATTTTTTGAAACATCCACAAGAACACGAATTGCATTTGAACTTGCTGAACGTCGTCTTTCTGCTGATGTGGTAAATTTTGCTGCATCAGGAAGTAGTGTGAGTAAAGGCGAAACATTCAAAGATACAGTACAAAATATTGAAGCAATGAAAATTGATATGATTGTTGTTAGACATTCTTCTTCTGGAGTTCCAAAATTTTTAACAGAAATTTCTAATGCAACAATAATAAATGCAGGAGATGGTGCTCACGAACATCCAACTCAAGCACTTTTAGATATGATGACTCTTCGGGAAAAATTTGGAACATTGAAAAATTTACGTGTATGTATTATTGGAGACATCTCTCACAGCAGAGTTGCACTTTCAAATATTTATGGACTTAAAACAATGGGAGCAATAGTTTCAATTTGCGGACCAAAAACAATGATTCCAAAACATATTGAAAAATTAGGTGTTAAAGTATTTCATCACATTGAAGATGTAATTCCAAATGTGGATGCATTGAACGTGTTACGAATTCAAAGAGAACGACTTTCTGCAAATCTTTTTCCATCAAATGAGGAATACAATAAATATTTTGGTATTACAAAAAAGCGATTGGAAAAATCTACAAAACCAATTACAATTCTTCATCCGGGACCAATAAATCGTGATGTTGAAATTTCATCTGATGTTGCAGATAGCGAACACTCTCTAATCTTACATCAAGTATTGAATGGAGTTGCTGTGAGAATGGGAATTTTATTTTTGCTTGGAACAAAAACTAAAACAAATTAAATTTTATCTATGTCAAAAAATTATCTATTTCAAAATGCACATATAATTGATCCTATAACAAATAAAGATGAAATTACATCTTTACTTGTTGAAAATGGTGCGATAAAAAAAATTGCAAAAAAAATTTCTTTTGATAAAAACACAGTTGTAATAAATTGTGATGGAATAATTTTAACTTCTGGTTTTTGTGATATGCATGTACATTTAAGAGAACCCGGATTTGAACATAAAGAAACAATTTTAACTGGATTAACTTCAGCAGCAAACGGTGGTTTCACCGCTGTGTGTTGTATGCCAAATACAAATCCTCCAATTGATTCGGCAACAGTTGTTGAGTATGTGAAATCGCAAGCAAAAAAATTTCCAGCTGTAGATTTATTTGTAATTGCTACTGCTTCAAAAGAAAGAAAAGGAAATGAACTTTCTCCAATTGCTGAACTTTGTGAAAGCGAAGTTGTAGGATTAAGCGACGATGGAAATCCTGTAGAAAATGCTGATTTAGTGAGACGAATTTTAGAATATGCTTCAATGTATGATTTGACTTTTATTCAACATTGTGAAGACAAATCACTTTCAAAAAATGGTGTGATAAATGAAGGATTTGTTTCCACAACACTTGGAACTTATGGAATTCCTGAAATTGCTGAAACCACAATGTTACAAAGAGATTTACAAATTTTAGAATATGTTGGAGGTAAATATCACGCGGCTCATTTGAGTACAAAAAAATCTGTGGAAATAATGCGAATAGCAAAAAAGAAAAAATTAAATGCAACTTGCGAAGTTACTCCGCATCATTTTACATTGACTGATGAAGCGGTTCGCTCATTTAACACAAATACAAAAATGAATCCTCCACTTCGTACAAAAGAAGATATAAATGCAATTTTGAAAGGACTTCAAGATGAAACAATCGATGTAATTGCTTCCGATCATGCACCACATTCTTTTGACGAAAAAGAAGTAGAATTTAGTTATTCTCCTTTTGGAATTGTTGGACTTGAAACTACAATTGGAATTTGTGTTACATATTTGATTGAGAAAAAAATTTTGTCATGGAATGAACTTGTAAAAAAACTTTCTGTAAATCCAAGAAAAATTCTTTCACTTCCTGAAATTAAAATTGAAGTTGGAGAAAATGCAAACTTCACTTTAATTGATACAAATAAAAATTGGACAGTAGATAAAACTCAATTCAAATCAAAATCAAATAACACACCATTTCATAATTTGAAATTGAAAGGCAAACCATTTGGAATTTTTAATAATGGAATTTTTATTGAGAATAAATAAATTTTTAAACAAAATATAAATACAACTTTGAGTTACTTAACTTATCAAAATCCGCTTATCACTCGCTATTCTTCAAGAAAAATGCAAGAACTTTTTTCTGATAAAACAAAATTTGAAATGTGGAGAAAAATATGGATAATACTTGCTGAAACTCAAATGGAACTTGAAATAAGTGATGAAAGTGGAAAAAAAATTATTTCCAAAAAACAAATTTTGGAAATGAAAAAATTTGCAACAAACATAAATTACAAAGTTGCAGAAAAAAAAGAAAAAGAAATTCGTCATGATATTATGAGTCATGTTTTTGCGTTTGGAAACCAATGTAAAAATGCTGAAAACATAATTCATCTTGGAGCCACAAGTTGCGATATTGTTTGTAATACTGAACTTTGGCAAATTAAAGTTGGTTTGGAATTTGTGAAAGAAAAACTTGTAGAAGTAATTCGCAATTTAACTCACTTTGCAAAAAAATATAAAAATGTTGAAACGGTTGCTTTCACTCACTATCAAGTTGCACAATCAACAACATTTGGAAAAAGAGCAACTCTTTATATTCAAGATTTAATTTTTGATTTGGAAACAATTGAACTTTTTGAAAAAAATTTTTTAAGAGCAAGAGGAATAAAAGGAACAACTGGAACACAAGCATCATTTATGAGATTGTTCAAAGGAAATGAAAATAAAGTAAAACTTTTAGATGAAATTGTTTCAAAAAAACTTGGATTTAATTCTTCATATTCAGTAACGGGACAAACTTATCCGAGAAAAATTGATACAAAAGTTTTAGAACTTCTTGCTGGAATTGGAACAAGTTCTCATAAGTTTGCAGTGGA
>SXSO01000104.1 GCA_005792205.1 Bacteroidota bacterium
ACGAAAGAGATTTTGAATGTGCAAAAAAATATTCTCTTCCAATTCAAAAAGTTATATTGGAAAACGGAAAATCAAAAGATGAAGTTTTGCAATCTGCTTTTATAGAAACTGGAATAATTATCAACTCAAATCAATTTGATGGATTAAATTCTGAAATTGCAAAAGAAAAAATTTGCGATGAGTTGGAAAAAACTTCTAAAGGAAAAAGAAAAATAAATTACCGTCTTCACGATTGGTTAATTTCTCGTCAAAGATATTGGGGAGCACCAATTCCAATTATACATTGTAAAAGTTGTGGAATTGTTCCTGTTCCAGAACATGAACTTCCAATTCTTCTTCCATATGAAGTGGATTTTAGACCAACTGGAGAATCTCCACTTGCTCGCTCTGAAAAATTTGTAAATACAAAATGTCCAAATTGTAATCAACCTGCTTTACGCGATGTTGATACACTGGATACATTTGTAGATTCATCGTGGTATTTTTTGCGATATGTTTCTCCAAATGAAAATGAATTTCCATTTGATAAAAACTTAGTAAAAAAATTTCTTCCCGTTGATAAATATATTGGGGGTGCAGAACACTCTGTTATGCATTTACTTTACGCAAGATTTGTTACAAAAGCACTTCGGGATTTGGGATATATAGCTTTTGATGAACCATTTTCGTCTCTCATTCATCAAGGAACAATTACAAATAAAGGTGCAAAAATGTCAAAGTCAAAAGGAAATGTTGTAATTCCTGATGACTTTATTTTAAAATATGGAAGTGATGTATTTCGACTTTTCCTAATGTTTATGCGCCCATATAACGAAAGTGGAGATTGGAGTGATGAAGGAATTTTGGGAACTTTTAGATTTGCAAATAAAATTTACAATCTTGTTTTTGATAATAAGGATTTAATACAAAATTCAAAATTTAAAAATGTATATGAGGTCAATAATTTAACTGATGAAACAAAAAAACTTTATCGCAAAATAAATCAAACAATAAAAAAAGTTGATGAAAACATAGAACATTTTCACTTCAATGTTGCAATTGCAAGTTTGATGGAATTAATAAACGAGATTACAAAGTTTGAAACAAAAGATGATATTTCAAAAGAAATTTTTTGCTTTTCAATTTATCATTTTATTATTTTGCTTTCCCCACTTGCTCCACACTTATCAGAAGAAATGTGGGAATTGATTGGTGAAAAAGAAAGTTTGTTTGTAAATTCTAAGTGGAAATCATTTGACATGAACGCAATTTCAGAAGATAGTGTTACAATTGCAATTCAAATAAATGGAAAACTTCGTACAACAATTTTATTTTCAATTGATACAGATGAAAATAAAATAAAAGAAATTGCGTTTGAAAATGAAATTGTTAAAAAATATGTTGATGGAAAAACAATTGTAAAAACAATAGTTGTAAAAAATAAATTGATAAATTTTGTGGTAAAATAAAATACCAATTCAAAACAAAACATTTATTTTTCCATCAAACAAAAAAATTTTAGACATTGAATATGATGCTTTGTGAAAATATATTTTAGAATTCTTCAATATATAAAACCATATAACAAACATTTTTTTCTTTCAATTTTGTTTTTGGTTTTATATTCTATTTTTAGCGGACTTTCAATTTATCTATTAATTCCACTTCTTGAAACGTTATTTAATGAAACTACAGTTCCAAATATAGTTGTATCAAATTCTAATTTTTTCTCAAACATTATTTTCTACTTCAAAAATCTATTTTATCAACTCGTATTTGTAGGCAATAAAATGGAATCGCTTTTTAGAATTTCTGTTGTAATTATATTTGCGTTTTTTTTCAAAACACTTTTTGGATACGCACAAGCATATTTGATAGCAAACATTGAACAAGGAATTGTAAAAGATATTCGCAATAGTGTTTATACGCATTTACATTCGCTTTCACTTGAATATTTTACAAATGAAAAAAGTGGGAATTTAATTTCACGAGTTGTAAATGATGTAAATGTAATAAACAATGGACTCACACAAAGTTTTGTAAATTTATTTCGCGAACCAATTTTGATAATGGTATTTCTTGGAATTGCAATTTCAATTTCGTGGCAACTTACTTTATTTGCAATTTTAACTTTTCCATTTACACTTTTTGCTATAAAAAAAATTGGAACCAAGCTTCACAAAGAAAGTGCGATTTCACAAGAAAATATGTCAAACATTTTTACAATTCTTCAAGAGACAATTCAAGGAATAAAAATTGTGAAAAGTTTTGCGATGGAAAAATTTGAAATACAAAAATTTAAAAAGGCAACTGATAAATTTTTTATATCATCTCGTAGAATTTCTCGTTTAAATAAACTTGCTCATCCAATTACTGAACTTTTAAGTATTATGGCAGTAATAATTGTAATTTTGTATGGTGGAAATCTTGTGTTAGTTCAAAAAAGTATCTCAGCAAGTGAATTTATTGGATTTATAATGGCAGTTTTTCAAATACTTCCACCAATAAAAGAATTAAGTCAATTGAATAATCGCATTCAAGAATCAACTGCTGCAGGAAAAAGAGTTTTTGAAATTCTTGATACAATTCCAAAAATCAAAGATGAAAAAAATGCAATTGAAATAAAAAATTTCGATTCTCAAATTGAATTTAAAAATGTGTGGTTTGCTTATGAGAATATAAATTTGAATGACACAAAATGGATTCTTAACGATGTTTCATTCAATGTAAATAAAGGCGAAATCGTTGCTCTTGTTGGTTCAAGTGGAGCAGGAAAAACTACAATTGCTGATTTGATTCCAAGATTTTTTGACATTCAAAAAGGTGCAATTCTTGTTAATGGAATTGATATAAAAAATTTACAAATAAATTCTCTACGAAACCAAATTGGAATTGTAACACAAGAATCAATATTATTTAACGACACAATCAAAAATAATATTGCATATGGAGAAAAATTTATTTCTGAAGAAAAAATTATTGATGCCTCAAAAATTGCAAATGCATTTGATTTCATTTCTCAACTTCCAAAAAAAATTGAAACTGAAATCGGAGATAGAGGTGTAAAACTTTCAGGAGGTCAAAGACAAAGAATTGCAATTGCTCGCGCAATTTTAAAAAACACGCCAATATTGATTTTAGATGAAGCTACATCTTCTCTTGATACAGAGTCAGAAATTTTAGTCCAACAAGCAATTGACAATTTAATGAAAGATAGAACAACTATTGTAATTGCACATCGTTTATCTACAATTCAAAAAGCAAATAAAATAATTGTAATTGATGACGGAAAAATTGTGGAAACTGGACTTCACAATGAACTTATACAAAAAGAAAATGGAGTATATAAAAAATTGTATGAGTTACAATTTAAAAATTTACACTAACTACTTAACGTTTTTTCATACACTTTCAAGTATTCATTGACACATTTTTCCCAACTAAATTGTTTTGCCCAATTTTTTATTTCAATTTCTCTTTGTTCCTTATTTCTCATATAATCATTCAATCCGTCAACAAAAACTTTTTGCATATGTTCATGCTCAAAGTTTTCAAAAACATATCCGTAGTTCCCCGCAATTTCAGGAAGCGAAGTTCTATTTGAAATAAAAACTGGTTTTCCAAAATTCATTGCTTCAATAACTGGAAATCCAAATCCTTCGGCAAGTGATGGAAAAAGAAACGCTTTACAATTTTTGTAATACCAAAACTTTTCTTCTTCTGAAATGATATCTAAAAATTTTACTCTGTCTTTTACTTCAAAAAAATCTATTTCTTCAATTATTTTTTTATAGTATAGATCATCATCAAATCGTCCCGCTATTAAAAGTTCAAAATCGTTTTTTTTCAATAAATTTATAAGAACATGAAAATTTTTTTTGAAAGATATATTTCCAATTGTAAATAAAAATGGTTTTTGAGAAAATTGTGTTTTTGGATTTTTTTTAAAATCCAAATTTTTTGGAACTTCCGTTCCATTATATATTACAGATATTTTATTTTCAGTAAAAGGAAAATTTTTTTTGACATCATTTGCTACAAAATTAGATATTGCAACAATATGATTTGCCCTTTCCAAATACTTTGAAAGTTTATTCATAAAAACTTTTCCATATTCATTTTCTGACTCATAAAGTTGATTCAAATCATGAACAGTAATCAAAATTTTTTTACTGAACATTCTCGGTCTCAATTTACAA
>SXSO01000105.1 GCA_005792205.1 Bacteroidota bacterium
TATTATTTAGAAGAAGGTGATTATGAAAGAGATCCATTTCAAAGTATAGATAGAATTGGTGTTGGAAAATTAATGAGCATTTCAGTTAAAGAAGCTCGTAATGTGAATCAATCGCTTAAGATTGGAATTTGTGGGGAACACGGTGGTGATCCATCAAGTATTGAATTTTGCCATAAGATTGGATTAAATTATGTTTCATGTTCTCCTTTTAGAATTCCAATTGCAAAATTGGCAGCTGCAAGAGCATCAATAAGTGAAAAACGAAATGTTGCTCCACAAGTTGATACATCAACAAGAATATCAAATTCACACATTGCTAATAAGTTGCAAAAGTTTTCAAATGCTAAAAGAGCAATTTTACTTAAAAACAGTTCACTTAGAAAAAATAAAAACTTAATATGAAATTATCGCATTTTAAATATCCTCTACCAAAAAATTTAATTGCACAAGTTCCTTCCACTGAAAGAGATGTATGTAAACTTATGGTGCTTGATAGAAAAACTGAAAAAATTGAGCATTATAGGTTTAGAGATATTTCAGATTTTTTTGAAAAAGGTGATTCATTGGTTTTAAATAACACAAGAGTTTTTCCAGCTCGTCTTGTTGGAAATAAAGAAAGAACTAAAGCTAAAATTGAAGTTTTTTTGCTTCGTGAATTAAATTCTAATGAAGCACTTTGGGATGCAATTGTAGATCCTGCAAGAAAAGTTAGAATTGGAAATAAAATTTATTTTGATGATGACAAAATGTGGTGTGAAATTATAGATAATACAACATCTCGTGGAAGAACTGTGAGATTTAATTACAAAGGTGATTTGTATAAAGTTGCTGAGCGAATGGGATTAACTCCATTGCCACCATATATCAAAAGAGATGAAAATAAAAATGATAAAGAAAGATACCAAACAGTTTATGCTGAACATATCGGTTCAGTTGCAGCACCAACTGCTGGACTTCATTTCACAACAAAACTTCTTTCAAAGATTGAAAGAAAAGGTGTAAAAATTTCTAATGTTACTCTTCACTTAGGACTTGGTTCATTTCGTCCTGTAGATGTTGAAGATTTATACAAACACAAAATGGATTCTGAGTATTTTGAAATCCCACAATTAACAGCAAAAAATGTCAATGAAACAGTTGATGCAAAAAAATCTGTTTTTAGTTGTGGAACAAGTACAACAAGAGCTCTTGAGTCATCCTTTACGACAACTAATCATTTGAAAGCGATGAAAGTATGGACTGATAAATTTATTTTTCCTCCATATGATTTTAGAATTGTAGATAAATTAATTACAAACTTTCATATGCCAGAATCAACTATGCTTATGCTTGCTGGAGCATTTGCAGGAAGAGATTTTTTGATGTATGCATATAAACAAGCAATGAAACATAACTACAAATTTTATAGTTATGGTGATGCAATGTTAATTTTATAATATTCGTTTAAAAAAGTTGTAGCGATTTTCCTATTGCTACGATTTTTTTTTGATATGAATAAAAAAAACAAAATTTCAGTTATTATTCCATCAGCTGGATTTGGGAAACGAATGAAAAATAAAGTTCCAAAACAATTTTTGCATTTGAATAGAATTCCAATTCTTGTTCATACAATTAAAAAATTCGAAACTTGTAAGTTTGTAGATGAAATAATTATTGTTACACAAAAAAAAATTATTTCAAAAGTAGAAAAATTGATTTCAAAATATTGTCTCAAAAAAGTTTCTCATATAGTTATTGGAGGAAAAGAAAGACAAGATTCTGTAAAAAATGCTCTTTATTTCTTGAAAAAAAATCCTCCTGATGTTGTATTGATACATGATGCAGTTCGTCCTTTTACTTCTCAAAATTTGTTGAAAAAAATTTTTAAAGAAATTGAAAACAATAATGGAGTGGTTCCCGTTATTTCATTTAAAGATACTATTGCAAAAATTGACTCAAAAGGAAAAATAGAAACTCACAACCGTGACGAGTTTAAAATTGTTCAAACACCACAAGCATTCAAATTTAAAATTTTGCTCAAAGCATTTGAGAATGCTTATCAAAACAACTTTATTGGAACTGATGAATCATCGCTTGTTTTAAAACTTGGATACAAAATAAAAATAATGGAAGGAGAGGAAACGAATTTTAAAATAACAACTCAAAATGATTTTATGATTGCAAAAAAAGTTTTCTCACAACTTTAATGAAACAAAAAATAAAATATTATAAGTTGATTTATTGAAATATGATTTACCAGTTGGTTAGAAATAATAAGCGAATATAGAAATAAAGAGGAGAGAGTAGAAATATAACTGTAAATTTAGAGAGAATAATAGAAGAAGTTTATGTTACAGCAATTTGCAAAAATAAATTGTGGAGATGGTGGGAATCGAACCCACGTCCGAAAAGCAAACCATCACAATTACTACATCTTTAGTTGTTGTTTAATTTTCATTTTGTATATTCCCAACAACAGGATTACTACAAAACTATCTTGTTAAGTTTTGAATTATGTTCCAAGATAACATAAATCTATCTCTATTTTATTGACGCTTTCAAACCACCAATAGAGAAAAACAATTTGAAAACGAGTTGCTTATTTAATTTTTATTTAAGCAGCTAATGCGTAATTATAGTTTGCATTTATTTTTTTTCCACGATATTTCCGTGCATATGGAGAGCACGAGATGCAATTGCAACCATTCGTCTATTCGTCGAAACCAGATCATCCCCAAAAAATTTTGGGTAAAATATAAGGAAATGTTTAGTATTTTGCCATATTGTTAGTTGTATCGGTTATGATATTTTTTTTAATTTCATCTTTTAAATAAAGATCAAACATTTGTTTTGCAATTGGAGCAGCAGCAGCACCACCTTTTCCACCGTTTTCTATTAATATACAAACGGCAATTTTTGGATTTTCATATGGAGCAAATCCGATATACCATGCATGATCTTCACCATGAGAATTTTGTGCAGTTCCAGTTTTTCCCGCTGAATGAGTTTTATTTATTCTTGCAGCACCACCAGTTCCTCCAGCAGTTTCTACAACATGGAACATTCCTTCTCTTACAATATTTAAAACATTTTTTTTAAGTCCAACTTCATATTTTTTAAAATCAATATTATATTCTTTTTTTGTTTTTCTATTTACAATTTTTTTAACAATATGAGGTTGAAAATATGTTCCATAATTTGCAATCGCTGCACAATAGTTTGCCATTTGAATAGGTGTGACTCCAAGTTCTCCTTGTCCAATTCCTAAACTTATTGTATATCCAAGTGTCCATTTTTTTTTTCCATACATTTTATCAAACAATTCGTGAGAAGGAAGAAGTCCGCTACTTTCTTCATCAATATCAATTCCAGTTTTTTTTCCAAACCCAAATCGCTCACCCATTTTTGTCCATTTATCAAATCCTGTCATCAACATCAATTTAAAAAAAAATACATTACACGATTTTTGAATTGCTTCTACTACATTTACTGAACCATGAACATGCATATCGTGAAATACATGATTTCCATAAGTAAATGAACCTCCACATTGAATTCTCCAATGTTCATTTATTATTCCACTTTCTAATGCAGCACATGCAAGCAACATTTTATAAGTTGAACCGGGAGGATAACGTGTTAAAGTAGTGCGATTAAATAAGGGTTTCTCATCATTGTTATTCAAGTATTTCCAATTTTCAGTGGAAATTTTTCCCGCTCCAAACCATTTCAAATCAAAATCTGGTTTTGAAAGAAATGTTAAAACTTCACCATTATTTGGATCAATTGCAACAATGGCACCTTTTTTATTTGTCATTAACGATTCAGCTAATTCTTGTAATCTTATATCAATTCCAAAAATTAAATCATTTCCTTCTTTTGGAGCAATATTGTTTTTTCCTTCTTCAAAATTTTCAACAACTTGTCCAAACGCATTGATTGAAATAAATTCAATTCCCGGTTGTCCTCTCAAAAATGGTTCATAAGTAGATTCAATTCCAAGTCCACCTATTAAATCGCCTTGTTTATACATTGAAGATAAATGTGTAAGTTGTTTTTCGTCAATTTCTTTTAAATATCCAAGCAAATGTGAGCAATTTGCTATTGTGTTGTAAAATCGTTTTGTTTCAATTTGATAATCAATTCCCGGAAAATCGTTTTTTATTTCTTCAAATTTTGAGAGAGTTTCAAAATCTACATTTCTTTTTAAACGAAATGGAATGTAAGGATTATATTTTTTTGCAGTGTTATACTGATTTAAAATAAAGTTTTCTTCTAAAGAGAGAAGTTTTGCAAGTTGTTTTATTGTGTTTTTTTTAAATTCATTTGGTGTGATTGTGAGTGTATAAGATGGTCTATTATCTACAATTAAAATATTATTTTTATCATAAATTAAACCGCGAGTTGCTTCTGTTACAATTTTTCTTATACTATTTTCAGTTGATTGCTCTTCGAATTCAGAATAATAAATCCATTGAAGTTGAAATAATCGAAAGAAAAAAATTGTAAATACAAAAAAAATAATTGAACTTAAAATTTTTTTTTTCTTTCGATTATCTTGTTGAGAAAAAATTTTCATAAATCATTTTAACCAAATTCTTGGAATTAAACTAACAGCAGTTGTATACAATGTTGTTGTAATTCCATAACGCAGAAATATATGAGTTACATCTACATTTGTTCTATAAAAATAGATTACAAAAAAAAATATATCATTAACAACAGAAGAAAGAAAAATTACAAATGTAAAACGAAATGTTTTAAAAATTTCATTTCGTTTGAATTCATCGAAAAAATATCCTGCAACAAATCCACAAATTGTTTTTGAAAGTGCAGAAACTCCGATAAAATCACCACCAATTAAATCCAATAAAAATCCTGAAAAAAAACCTGCTGTAGTAGAACTCATTTGCCCTTCTTTTAAAGCAACATACACAAGCCAAATTGTAACAATATCAGGAACAATTTCATTTATTGAAAAAAAACTTAAAATTGTTTTTTTAAAAATTACAATAACAGTAGAAATGAAAATATATTTAAAAATATTTTTCATTTTTGAAATACATTTTTTTCAATTGCAACTTTTTCACTGTCGATTTCAGTAGTTACAATAAAAACTTTATCAAGACGATAAAAATTTACGCTTGGTGAAATCCAAATTTTTTTAAAAATATCTTCTGGTGTTTCACTTGTTTTAGATACAATTCCAATCTCAATATTTTTTGGAAAGATATTGCTGTAAATTGAAGTCAAAACTCTATCTCCAATTTTTATATCAATAGATTTAACTATGTTTTTTAAGATTAAATTTTCTCCACCTTCCCAAGAAACAATTCCATTTATTCCATTTCTTTCAATTGTTGCACTCACTCTTGAATCTTTATGTAATAAAATATTTCCAATAGAATAGTTTTCACTTGTAAAAATTATTTTTCCAACAAGTCCATCTTCAGAAATTATTGGCATATTTTTTTTTATTTTGTTTTTTTCTCCAATGTTTATTGTGATTGTATTCATTGGAAGATGGGTTGTTTTTCCTACTATTTCGGCAGAAATTGTTTTTAAACTACATATATTTTTAAATTCCAATAATTTTCGCAAATGTTCATTTTCAAGTTTTGCGTCTCGTAA
>SXSO01000106.1 GCA_005792205.1 Bacteroidota bacterium
CAGCAGCACAAGGACTTATTGCGGGAATAAACGCCACAAAGTATGTGAAAAACGAAACTCCTCTAATTCTTAAAAGAAGTGATTCGTATATTGGTGTTTTAATTGATGATTTGGCAAATTTGATGATTGATGAACCATATAGAATGTTTACTTCGCGAGCAGAATACAGATTAGTTTTGCGACAAGATAATGCTGATAGAAGATTGAGAGAAATTGGGCATAAAATTGGCCTTGTTTCTGAAACAGAAATTTTACATTTTAGAAAAAAAGAAAGTTTGATAGAAAAACTGATTCATTTTGTAAAAACAACACGTATTTCTCCAAACCAAATTAACGGGTATTTGCGAAGAGTTAATGAAAGTGAAATTACGCAAAACGAATCAGTTGAAAAAATATTGAAACGTTCAAATGTTTTTTTTAGAGATTTATTAAAACTGGATGTTTTCTTAAGTTCTGAAGTAATTAGAGAGATAATAAGTTTTGGAAAAATTGGATACGAAGCAATTGAACAAACAGAAATTGAATCAAAATACGAAGGATATATTTCAAGACAAAATTTAGACATTGAGAAATTTAATAATTCTGAAGAATTTATTATTCCCAAAAATTTGAACTATTTTAATTTAAAATCTCTTTCAAAAGAAGGAGCAGAAAAATTAAATAAAATAAAACCACATTCGCTTGGACAAGCATCTCGTATTGCAGGAGTAACTCCTTCTGATATTTCTATTTTAATGGTTTATTTACATCGATAGTTTCACATGAAACATTTTGAATTTGAAAAAGTAAAATTTATATTTGAAGAAAATGGAAAAACAATTTCTTTTTCTCAATATGAAAAATTAAAAACTTTTGTGGATAACTTGATTGAAGTGAATCAATCTGTCAATTTAATTTCGCGAAAATATTTGGAAAATATATGGGAAAACCACATTTTTCATTCAATATCACCATTTTTTGTTTTTGACTTTAAAAATTGTGGAAAACTTGTTGATATTGGAACAGGTGGTGGATTTCCTGGAATCCCTCTTAAAATAATTTTGGAAGAAAAAGAGTTTCTGCTTATTGATTCCATTAAGAAAAAAATTGACGCAACAAATAATTTTATATCTAACTTGCAGTTAAAAAAAATTAATACATTTAATGAAAGAAGCGAAATACTTTCCGCAAACAAGCTTTTTACAAATAAATATGATATTGTAATTTCGCGAGCAGTTTCTTCTATAGAGAACTTAATATTGTGGTCAAAAGGATTTTTGAAACAAGACGGAAAATTTATTTTTTTAAAAGGAGGAAATTTAGATGAAGAAATTTTCTTCGCAAAAAGAAAATTTAAAAACATAGAAATTCAAGTGATTGATTTAAAAATCAAACAACTTGAATTTCTTGAAATCGGAGAAAAAAAATTAGTGATTGTAAATTTTCTATAAAAATAGAACTTACAAATCAAAAGTTTTTTTATCTTCTAAATCGTTCTCTGCTACCGAAGCTTGGTTTATCGGTTTTTGGTTTTGCTTCATTAACAGTTAATTTTCTGCCGTCAACTTCTTTTCCATTAAGATCAGAAATTGCGTTATTCGCATCTGCTTTATTTTCCATTTCAATAAAACCAAAACCTTTACTTCGTTTTGTGTAATTATCTTTTATTATTGTTACTGACACTACTTTTCCAAATTCAGAAAACATTTCGTTGAGTTGTTCTTCTGTTATATTCCAACTCAAATTGCCAACATAGATCTTCATTGTGCTTATTTGTTTTTGTTATTAAATTATATTACGGATTACTGTAGGTTCGCATCTGAAAGGAAAGTATTGTCTTCACGTTTTAGTTACAAACTTTAAAATAAACCAGCCAAAGATACAATAATTATATTAAAAAACAAATTTTAATTTATGAAACTATAATTTAAAATTTTGTAAACAAGTTTTGCTGCTGTTTCATTCGGATAATGTAAAAATTTATTTGGAGAAAATTCAACAACATCAGCACCAATAATTTTTTTCTTTTTTCCAATTTCTTTTAAAAGCAACATTGTATCATTCCACAAAAGTCCATTTGGTTCAGGCGTTCCTGTTGATGGCATAATTGATGGGTCTAATCCATCTACATCAAATGTCAAATAAACTTCATCTGACAATTTTTTTAAAATATTTTCAATCCAATTTTTTGATGAACTAATTTGATGAGCATAAAATGTATTTATTTTTTTTTCTCTAATCATTTTTGCTTCTTCAATTGATTGAGCACGAATTCCAACTTGCACAAGTTTTTGCGGAGATAAAAATTCGCAAACTCTCGCCATAACTGATGCGTGAGAGAATTTGTTTCCTTGATATTCTTGTCTTAAATCAGAATGAGCATCAATTTGAAGAACAGAAAGTTTGGGATATTTTTCAAAATGCGCTTTGATAAGCGATTGTGAAATTGTATGTTCTCCTCCAATTGAAAGCAAAAATTTTTTTTGCTGAATAATTTTTTTTGCTGTTTCGTAAATGAGAGTTAAACTTTCTTTTTCATTTTTATTTTTGAAATTTATTTCTGAAACTGTGGCAATTCCAATTTCTTTATAAATTTCTTTTTCCATTTCTTCGTCATAAAATTCAACAAAGTGAGATGCTTCAATTATATTTTTTGGGCCAAATTTTGTCCCGCTTCCATAACTTACGGTTTTTTCATACGGAATTGGAAGAATTACTACTTTTGAATTTTCAAACGAAGAAAATTTTTTTTCTATTCCAAGAAAGTTTTGTTTTGTAGAAAGTGTTTTCATTAAAAAATTTTTGATAAATATACAATTCGTTAAAAGAATTTTTTTTAAAATTCGTTTCAACTTGTAAAAAGAAATATTTATTTGGTTGCGGTTTGGATTTGTTTTATAAAACTTTGAAGCATTTTTCTCTCAAAGAAGAGAGTTTTTCCTCGTCGGAATGGTTTACTTTTGACCGAAATGATAGTGTTTTTATAAAAATACACGCTATTTTCGGGAAAGTGTAATCAAATCGGTCAAAAAACGCTTCACCGAGACGAAAATGAAGTCATTTTTGACCGAAACGGGACGAAATTATTGACTAAAATTGCCATATTACAGAAACTCATTTTCTTACAATTTCAATCAATTCAACAGGAAAAAATTTCCACTTTATTATAATAAAACGGAAAATTTTTCCTCTTTTAAAAAGAAATATGATTTTAGTCGTAAGAAGCAAAAAAAGACGAAAAACGGCATCAAAATTGACAATTTTAGTGAATTAATAAAATTTAATGTAAAATTCAACAAAAAGGGCAATTTTAAAGATTAAAAAAAGTTAACTTGGTTTTAAGTAAGCTTTATGCAAGGTGGAGATCCGATAATGTATAGTGAAACGACAAAAAGTAGGTTAAATAGATAAGGTAACAAGTTGGAGAGAGTGGAAAGTTTTTCCACTCTCTTTGATTTGGTAACCTTAAAATATGAAGTTTATTATGTGATTTATATCACTTTGTTTTTGCTCTCTTTTGGGCAACGGATATCTCTTCCCTCCGTATAAAAGTGGATGGGGAAAAAAATATTATTATTATGCAAAAAAAACTATCCATATTTATATTACTTTTCGCCATTTTATGTAGTGGCTGTTTGGAAATAGAACTTAAACAAAAAATAGAGAAAGATGGAAACTCAACAATAGAAATGATGACGGATGTTTCCAATCTTGTTAATTCAATGGGAGCAATGGCAAAAGAATTTGGTAACGAAAACTATAATTCAGACGAAGAATCTAGAAAATTTCTAGAAAAAATGAAATCTGATTGGTTAAACGACGATGATCTTGGTCTTCAAAATAAAAAATGTGATATTCAAGGAACTAAACTCATTACTCGCGGAGAAAAAAAACTAACATCCGAAGAATTTCAAACATCTGGTTCTTTTCCGTATGTAACTTACAAATACAACATAAGCGAAATTAGCAAATTAACAGAAAAAATGAATGAAAACAACGACTCTCAACAAAGCAAAGAAATGTTGAAAATGTCGGGACTTGTATTTACTTACATTATAGAAATGCCAGGTGAAATAAAGAAAACAGATATTGGTAAGATTGAA
>SXSO01000107.1 GCA_005792205.1 Bacteroidota bacterium
ATGAATAAATTCTCCAACACACAAATTGGAATAATTCCCCGTCTCTAAAAAACAAAAATGGGACACAAATAAACTTCGTGTCCCAATTTTTAACGACGATAACTAAAAACTTATTTTATCAAAATCATTTTCTTCATTTCGGAAAAATTATTTGTTGTCAATTTGTAAAAATAAATTCCACTGTTTAAATTATTTGCGTCAAAATCAGTTTCGTAATATCCAACATTTTGGTTTTCATTTACAAGTGTTTTTATTTCACGTCCTAAAATATCAAACACTTTTAAATTTACAAATCCACTTTTTACAATTTCATATTTTATTTTTGTTTTCGGATTAAATGGGTTTGGAAAATTTTGTTGCAATAAAAATTTAGTTGGAAAACTATTTTCCAAAACAGAAAGCACAATTGTATCACTTCCTCCATAATCATAATAACGTTGAGCAAACTCCTGTAAATATTGGTTCGCAATAGAATTATTTTGTATCAAAACTATATTTTCATCATTTGAACCTTCACCACTATTTGTCCAATTCATAGAACCCGTCCAAACATGCGAAGACAAATTATTTCCTAATACATCAAAAATTGCATACTTGTGATGCAAAGTTCCTCCAGAAGTTTTCAATTTTACATCAATTCCATTATTTATAAGTTGTTGATAAACATTTCCCAAATCGGTATTGCTATCCATTGCACCACGAACTTTTTTTCCATTCAATTTTATTTTGATAATAGAATCAGCAAGTTGATATTGAGTAAAACCAAAAAGTGAAAATGCCATATCATTTTGAGTTTCAGAAATAAGTTTTTTAAGTCGCGAAGAAGTTTTATCAGAAGGACTAAAATAAATTTCAACTTGATTATTATTCACAAGAAATTTATGTGGAGTGTTGTTTAGTTTTCTTGCACCAAATCTAGATAAAATTGCATTTGGAACATCAGAATTGCTTCCCCACATTTCTTCAAATTCTTTTGTGAAAGTATTTGCCATTGAAACATCTTGAATTTCAATAGCATTTTGATTATCACTTTGAGTTCCTTGTTGACTTGGATTCCAAGAACCCGTCCAAACCCAAACACTTTCAGGACTTCCTCCTCTTCCATCAAATACAAAAAACTTATTATGCATATAACCACTTCCAGTATTATTTCCGTATTGATCTGTGATTAAGGTAATTCCATTTTGTTGAAGAATTGCAAACGCATTTGATTGTGAATTATCTGCTTCACAAATAACTCTGACTTTTACTCCACGATTATTTTTCGCAGCAACAAGTGCAGTTGCAATTATTTCTCCTTCATTTCCTCCACTCAAACTGTAAAGTGTAGCATCTATTGAATGATGAGAAGAATTTATTCTATTCAAAATTTTTTGAATTAAATTTGTGTTTCCATTTGCAATAGTTCCAGATGAAACACCACTAAAAATACTTTTATTGAAATATGCGTTTATTGTTCCAGATGATTGCGATTGTGAAGTTGTGGAAACAAAAATGTTATTTGCATAACAAGTATCGTTTAAAGAATCAGAAAATGCTTTCGCAAAATAAATTGTTGCAGGAGATAATCCCGTAATATTTACAGAGTGATTTGTAGTTGGAGTTGAGTTTCCAAAAATTCCAAGTTCATAATTTTCAGTTGTACCAACTTTAACAAATGAAGATGAGTTTTTCTTTGTTGTCCAATTTATTGTTAAAGAAGTTTGCGATAAATTTGTTTCATTTGGAACTGAAGTAATTGTAGGACCACACGAAGCAACATCATTTAAACTTCGTGGAAGAATTTGATATCCACTCAAATAGGGAAGAGAATTATCATATTGTCCAACAACACCAATAATATCAAATTCATCTTGTGGGGCAACTGTTCCACATAAGTCAGTATTGTTATCAACACGAGTTTCTATGTATCCAAAGTTATCATATAATCTATAATTTTTTCCAGTAGTTCCACAATCAAAAATTGCTATTGGATTTCCAAACGTATCACGTACAACTACATTTTCAATTTTGACCAAAAGTCCTTCAACAGATTCATTCAGTTGTTGCGTGTTTATCAAAATTGGTTCAACACTATTTCCATTACTTACAATTGAATGAAGAGTTAAATTTGTAAGTTCAGTGAGTCCATTATATAGTTCTACAGTTCCAGTAACAAGAACTTCATCACCAATTGTAACAGAGTTTGAAAAATTAGAACCATAAAGAGCAACACCTCCAGTATTATCTTGAATATAAGATGGACCTCCAAACTGCGATGCAACAGTTACAATACCTTGAATTGTTGCAAGTTGTGAAGTCATAAGTGGTACTCCATTTGAATCAATTTCTTTGATTTGCGAAATTGAAACTGCAGTTCCAATTACATTCATTGATGGAATTGGATTTACATTTGCAAAACTTTCGCATTTTGTTTGAACATAAAAGTTGTAAATTCCAGTTGAAGAAGGAGTTGTTATGTTGTTAATTGTAATTTCTGATGAATCCAAAGTAAATGAAACGTTTGCAAATAAAATTGTGTCATTTGTTACAGAAAGATTTGCAACTATATTTGTTGCAGTGATGCTATTTGAATTTTGGTTCCAATCAAATTCGGATGGAATGACAATTCTCAAATCAGAAATTGTTTGATTCAAATCTCGTTTAAAATTTATTACAATTAAAGTATCAAGATTTCCATTGAGTGTATTTGGAAAAACTGTTGCAATTCCACTTCCGTTACATAATACTGGTTCTGGATTGCTAGAAGAGTTTTGTGGATTTCTTCCGCAAGTTCTAATTACAAAATCGTTGCAATTTTGTTCTGAATCAAAACCATTTCCCATAAGTGAATGAGGTCCACTGTCGCAAAGTGAATCACTTGTTGAATTAAAATTGTATTTTCTTTCAATGCTATTATTGTTTACACTTGTTCCATGAGCAGGAGCAGGACATCCTTCGGGATCAATTGCAGTTCCGTAACCAACTTTATCAATCACAGAAGAAGTGAGAGTATTATATAATCGCAAATGCCCTCCATCGTTTGCAATTCCTGCACTCCATTCCATTGGATGATAATCAGGAATTACTTGTCCAATATAATTTGGAGATACAATGAGAAAAAAACTTTTTGGAGGAATTGATTTTCCTTGTGGAATATTTGCACGAGTTGACCAAGTTGTTCCACTTGCAGATTTGTATTCAATTTTCCAATTTGATATATCAACTGTTGCATCAGTTGGATTGTAAAGTTCAACAAATTCATCAGAACTATTTGCTTGACTGCGAGTTGCAATTTCAGAAATTACAATGTGTTCAGTTTGGGCAAATGATTTCAACGCAAATAGAATGAATAGATAAATTATTTTTTTTGTCATAGTGATTATTTTATTTTTTGTACCCTTGACAAGAATTGAACTTGTATTGGAAGTTTAGGAAACTTCAGTTCTATCCAATTGAACTACAAGGGCAAATATTTTCTATAAAAATAAGAAAACAAATATGGATTTTTTAATATAATAATTTTAGGAAAATTTTACTTTTTTCCTAAAAAAATTTTGTTATTCAAGTATTTTGCCTTATATTTTTCTAAAAATTTTTAAATGGGATTAAAAATAGATAAAATAGACAGACAAATTTTAGAACTTATTCAAGAAAACGGTAGAATAAAACAAAGTGAACTTGCTCATAAAGTAAAACTCAGTGAACCATCACTTGGTGAAAGATTAAAACATCTTGAAGAAAAAAAAATAATTGAAAAATATTTTGCAAAAGTAAATCCCAAAAAACTTGGAAAAGATATTGCTGCATTTATTGAAGTAAAAGTGGATTCTTCCAAACACTATGTCAATTTTATTCAATCGTGTTATTTAAATCCTGAAATACTTGAATGTCATGCGGTTACAGGAAATGGTTCGCATATACTCAAAATTAGAACGGAAAATACTGCATCTCTTGAAAAACTTCTTTCTACAATTCAAAAATGGAAAGGTGTTACAAGCACTCGTACAAGTTTAGTTCTTTCTACTCACAAAGAAACTATGAAAATATCAACTTTGTAAATCATCATCATTATTCACAAATAAATTTATACTTCTATGAAACTTAAACTTAATTTTCCATCACTTCACAACGAAAAAGAAATTTCCAATTTTATTCAACAACACAACATTCGTATAATTGATTTTCGTTTTGTGGATTTATTTGGACAGTGGCAACATTTTTCAGTTTCTGCAAGTGAAATATCTCACGATATTTTTGTCAACGGTCACGGATTTGATGGTTCAAGTATAAAGGGTTTTCAACAAATTCATGAAAGTGATATGCTTGTAATTCCTGATACTACAACGGCATTTCTTGATCCATTTAGCGAACTTCAAACACTTGTTTTGATTTGTAATATTTTTGATCCAATTACAAGAATTCCATATAATAAAGATGCTCGTTATATTGCTCAAAAAGCAGAACAATTTTTACTGAAATCAAAAATTGGAACTTCTGCATATTTTGGTCCTGAACCAGAATTTTTTATTTTTGATTCTGCACAATTTCAATACGGAAATAATTTTTCATTTCACGAAATTGATTCAATTGAAGGTGAATGGAATAGTGATAGCGAAGGAAATTTTGGATATACAAATAGAACGAAAGAAGGATATTTTCCACTTTCTCCGCACGACACTTTGCAAGATATTAGAAATGAAATGATGGTTACACTTGAAAACATTGGAATTAAAACTGAAGTTCATCATCATGAAGTTGGTGGATGTGGTCAAACTGAAATTGGTATGCGACTTGACACACTTTTAAATATGGCAGATAAAGTGATGAAATTCAAATACATCACAAAAAATGTTGCGAAAAAAAATAACAAAACTGTAACGTTTATGCCAAAACCAATTTTTGGTGATAATGGAAGTGGAATGCATGTTCATCAAAGTATTTGGAAAAACAATGAAACACTTTTTGCGGGAAACGAATATGCGGGATTGAGTAAGACAGCATTGTATTATATTGGTGGATTGCTCAAACACGCAAAATCGCTTTGTGCATTTGGAAATCCTACAACTAATTCATATAAACGTCTTGTTCCGGGATTTGAAGCACCAGTAAATCTTGCGTATTCAAAAGGAAACAGAAGTGCATCTGTTCGCATTCCAATGTATTCAATGTCAAAAAAATCTAAACGTGTTGAATTTAGATGTCCTGATCCAACTGCGAATCCATATATTATTTTTTCTGCAATGCTGCTTGCTGGAATTGATGGAATTAAAAATAAAATTGATCCAGGAACTCCAATTGATTTGGATATTTATCATTTGCAAAATAGCAAGATTTCAACAACACCTGTTTCACTTGACGAAGCATTAAATCATTTGGAAAAAGATTACGAATATTTATTTCAAGGAAATGTATTTACAAAAGATGTAATTGAAACTTGGATTGATATAAAACGAAAAGAATCTCAAGAAAATAATATTCGTCCAACACCGTTTGAGTTTATAAACTATTATGGTTTGTAAATAATTTTGTTAGTAAATATGTTGTTCAAAAGTGTTTTATATTTTTTTATGTAAAACACTTTTTGTTTTTATAAATGGGAAATATGTTATTTTCAATAAATTGGAAAACAATATTTTGATATAATTTTGGATAGTATTTATAAGGCAAAAATTAGATTTGTTTATTTAAAAGTTCCGTTTCGGTTAGAAAAAGTCGTTTACGTAACTTAAAAAGGTAACTAAAACCTATTATTGTTAATATCTAAGTTACTTCATAAATAAAAAAAAATAGCCAAAATTTTAAATTTTCAAATTGAATTTTTGTTGCTGTATAATTTTTTTATATTTTTCCAAAATTTTATTTTAAGTTTATGATAGATATACATTCCACAAAAATGCATTCATCTTTTTTTGAGAAAAAAATTGTAAGATGGACACTAATTTTTGCAGGAAGTGTTTTTGTTGGAATTGGAATATTGGGAATTTTTCTTCCACTTCTTCCAACTACAATATTTTTTATACTTGCATCTTGGTGTTATGCAAGAAGTTCTCAAAAGTTTTACAATAAATTTTCGAACAATAAATTTTTTGGAAAATATTTAAACACAAAAAAAGAAGGAACATCACTTGCTACAAAAATTTTTACAATTTCATTTTTGTGGATTGGAATTTCATATTCGTTTTTCTTTGCAACATCTTCATTAGTTGTTCGTTTGATACTATTGGTAATAGCACTTTCCGTAGCCATTCATATTGTTTTGCTTCCTTCACGGAAAAAATAAATGTATCGTCAAATTCATAATTTTCGTCTCATCACCAAACTTGGAAAAGGTGGAGTTGGAGAAGTTTATCTTGCAGAAGATATTGAAAGTGAAAATGTTTTTGCAGTAAAACTTTTGTTGAAAGAATTTTTACACGATATAAAAATTGTAAATGATTTTATAGAAGAAGCAAAACTTCACTCTGAACTTTCGCATCCAAATATTTTAAAATTTCACTCATTTATTAGAGATGAAAATGTGTGTTATATTGTTATGGAATATGTTGAAGGAAAATCAGTTTATGATTTAATTCGTTCTACAAAAGGAATTGAAGAAGTTCGTGCGATAAAAATTTTTAAGCAAATAGTTTCAGCAATTTCATATCTTCACAGCAAAGGAATTATTCATAGAGATATCAATCCACGCAATATATTGCTTACTGAAAATGATGTTGTAAAAATTTCTGATTTTGGAATTTCAAAAAAAATTGATGAGTTTTATTTTGAAAATGAAAAAGAATTAGGAACATTATATTATATGTCTCCCGAACAAATTGTAAAATCTCATATTGATGAAAGAAGTGATATTTATAGTTTAGGAATGACACTTTACGAAATGTTAACCGGACGACTTCCATTTAGTATTAGTATAAATGACGAAACTGATGAGAAAATAAAAAATGAAATTTTATTTTCAAAAATTTCTGATTTACGCACTTACAAAAATAATATTTCTCCAAACATAGCAAATGCAATTTTTAAAATGATTGAACGAAAAAAAGAAAATCGTTTTCAAAATTGTAGTGCAATTTTAGATTTTTTAGAACCCAAATTTATCAATCTAGAATTAGATGAAAGTAGGTTTAAAAAAATGAAATCAATTTCATTTCACAAAAATTTGGATTTGGGAACTGATGAAAAAAAATATATAAATGATATTCAATTTACAAACGACGAAAGAATTTTTAGTATTTTAAATTCAAATGGAGAAATAAATTTTTTTGATTTAGAAACTTTTGAAAAAAAAAAAAATCTTTTTGTAAATCAAAGTAGAAAAATTTGTTTTTCAAAAAATGGAAATTATTTTGCAGTTTCTGAATTGGGAAAAGAAATTAAAATTTTTTTTAATGGAAGCAATACTATAAAATCACTATTAAAAGGACACAAAACAAATATTGTTCAAATGCAATTTTCTGATGATGGAAATTTCCTTTGTTCTATAAGTAATGATGGAGAAATAAAAATTTGGAATGTTGTGGAAGACAAAGAAATTAACTCAATTCAAATAGAAGTTCCGCAAAATTGCATTGTAAAATTTTGTGAGTTTTCAAATACAAATTTAATTGCAATAGGTTTTTCAGATGATACAGTAAAAATTTTTGAAAATAATAAAATCAAAAAAACAATTTCATATAAAAAAAATATTTCATCTATTTCTATTTATGAAAATTTATTTGTAATTGGTTTTGTAGATGGAGAAGTGAAATTATTTACAACTTCAAATGAAGATGAAATTTATTCTTTGCAAAGTCACAAAGAGAGAGTAAATTGTCTTAAATTTTTAAATGAAAATTATCTAATAAGTGCGGGAAAAGATTCTCATATTAAAGTTTGGAAATTGCAAAGTGGAGTTGAAATTTTTTCTTTGACAAATAATGTTCAAAAAGAAATTGTTTCACTTGCAATTTCTCAAAACAAAAAATATATTGTAAATACTGATATTTATTCATCAGTTTTTATTTGGAAAATTTTTTATCAATAAAAAAAATATAACTATTATGATGCCAAATGTATATAAACAAATGCAAAAACTTCAACAAAAAATGGAGCAAATGCAAAATGAACTTGAAAATAAAACAATAACTGTTGAAGTTGGTGGAGGAGTTGTAAAAGCAATTGTAAATGGAAAACAAAAAATTCTAAAAATTGAAATTGAAAAAGAAGTAATAAACTCAGAAGAAAAAGAAATGCTTGAAGATCTAGTTGTTGCAGTTGTGAATAAGGCAATTGAAGATTCTACAAAACTTGCAAACGAAGAAATGAGTAAAGCAACAGCAGGAATGATTCCAAATGTTCCTGGAATGAATATGCCATTTTAATATTATGTTTTTTTCTTCATCGTTTGATAAATTGATTGAACAGTTTTCTTTACTTCCCGGAGTTGGAAGAAAAACTGCACAAAGATTTGCGTTTTATATTTTGAAATTAAGTAATGAAGAAGTAAATAAATTTGTGGATAGTTTAAAAAATGCAAAAGAAAAAATTAAACAATGTGAAACTTGTTTCAATTTTTCAGATGAAAATATTTGTAAAATTTGTAGTGATAAGACACGTGATATTTCTACGATTTGTGTTGTTGAAGAAGCAAGTGATGTAATTTATTTTGAGAGAACAAAAAACTTTTTTGGTTTATATCACATACTTGGTGGTGTGCTTTCTCCACTTGATAATATTGGTCCAAACGATTTAAAAGTAAATGAACTTTTAAATAGAATAAATGGTGAAACAAAAGAAATAATTTTTGCAATCAGTCCTACACTTGAAGGAGAAACTACAATTTTGTATTTGTGTAAGTTGCTTAGAAAGTATAATATAAAAATTTCTCGCATTGCTCGTGGAATTCCAATAGGAAGTGATTTAGAATATGTAGATGAAGCAACAATTGCAAATGCTTTAAAAGAAAGAGTTTTATTGTGAAATTTTTTTTTAGTGGTTTGTTCTTTATGTTTTTAAGTTGCGATATTTTCCAAACTCGTGATGTTGAAATTCCCGAAGATAATCGTTCGCATTTTTATCCACCACTTATAGATACAATTGTTATTGAAAATTTAAAATATGCTATCAAAGAACAGAATGTTGAAAACTATATTCGTTGTTTTGCTGATTCAAATTTGTTTGGTGAGAAATTTATTTTCATTCCAACAATTGGTGCTCAAATAAATTATCAAAATATTTTTTCAAATTGGAATTTGAATGATGAAAGAATGTATTTTGAAAACATTTGTGAAAGTTCTGAAAAAGATTCTTCAATTTTAAGTTTAGTTGAAATGCAAAAAAATATTTTTGTAGATTCAACAAAATTTTTTTTTCAGTATGAGGTAAATTTTAAACACAATAAAAATTTTCCAAAATTTGTAAACGGAGGATTAGAATTTGTATTGAAAAAAAACACAACTTCTGGTTTATGGAATATTGTTAGATGGACTGATTTTGCAAATCAAAACACTTTAATTTATAGTTGGAGTGATTGGAAAGCGAATTTTCATTAGTATGAAGTTTTTTGTTTTAGTATCTACAATTTTTTTATTTTCTCAAAGTGGATGTGTGAATCCATTTGCACCATCACTTTTTAATGGTGAAGGATATTTATGTAGTGATTTTACAAAAATAGAAAATATTTTTTGTGCATTTCAAAATTCGTATTCATATAAAGATACAATTTTATATTCTTCAATTTTAGATAATGATTTTACTTTTTATTATCGCGACTACGAAAATAGTGTTGATATTTCTTGGTTAAAAGAAGAAGAGATGAAAACAACTTTCGGACTTTTTATTTCTGCACAACAATTGAATTTAATTTGGAATGACGTTATAAATTCTAATATTACTGATACAACAGCAACAATTTATCGTTCATTTGATTTGACAATAAAATTTAATCCAAACGATATTGTAAGAATTGATGGTTATGCAAATTTCACATTGTCGCGTGAAAATAAAACTTCATATTGGAAAATTTTAAGGTGGAAAGATGAATCAAATTTTTAATTTATTTCTTGTAATTTTATTTTCATATATAGTTGGTGCAATTCCTGTAAGTTTAATAATTGTAAAATTTACAAAGGGAGTTGATATAAGAAATTATGGAAGTGGAAATATAGGTGGAACAAATGCAATGAGAATATTAGGATGGAAACTTGGAGTATTAGTTATGTTGTTGGATGCTATGAAAGGTGTTATTGCGGTTTTATTTTTTGCAACTTTTTTTGAGATCACAATTTTTTCTGAAATATCTGAAATAGGTGTTAAAATTATTGCAGGAATATTTGCAATAGTTGGACATGTGTTTAGTGTATTTGCAAAATTTAAAGGAGGAAAAGGTGTTGCAACATCTGCTGGAATTTTGCTTTCACTTGTTCCAATTGAAACATTGATTGTAATTGGAATTTTTTTACTTGTATTTAAAATCTCAAAATATGTTTCGCTTGGCTCAATTGTTGCAGCAATTTTATTTCCATTTGTTATGATTATACGAAAATTTTTTTTTGATAGAAATTCAATAGAAGGATATGATTTATTGATTTATATTGTATTTAGTATTTCTTTTTTTATAGTTTTCACACATAGAAAAAATATATTACGGTTAATTCACGGAACAGAAAATACAGTTTCAAAAATTGATATTGATGAAAAATAAATTATGAATATCTCAGTAATAGGTTCAGGAAGTTGGGGAACAACACTTGCAATTTTACTTGCAAGAAAAAATTTTGATGTAACACTTTGGACTCATAAAGAAGAATATTTTACAATGATGAGTGAACGAAGAGAAAATTCAAAATATCTTGCAGGAATTAGTTTTCCTTCAAACTTAAAAATATCTCAAAATTTAGATGATGCTGTAAATTGTAAAGATGTGATTGTTTTTGGAATTCCATCTCAACAACTTCGTTCAGTTTTAGAAAAGGTTCAAGAGCAAAACTTTAAAAATTCAATTTTAGTAAATCTTGCAAAAGGAATAGAAACATCTTCATTGAAATTGATGAATGAAGTTATTTTATCAGTTTTAAAAAATTGTGACAAAAATTTAATTGCAACACTTTCTGGTCCAAGTCATGCTGAAGAAGTTTGTTTAAATATTCCAACAGCAGTTGTAAGTGCTTCTTTTAATATTGAAACAGCAAAACAAGTTCAAGAAATTTTTATAACAGATAAGTTTAGAGTTTATGCATCAAGTGATATAATTGGAATTGAAATTGGTGGTTCATTGAAAAATATAATTGCAATTGGTGCTGGAATTATAGATGGAGCAAATTTTGGAGACAATACAAAAGCAGCACTCATTACTCGTAGTATTTCAGAAATTACTCGTCTTGGAATTTTTCTTGGAGCAAAAGAAAAAACATTTGCAGGACTTTCAGGTCTTGGAGATTTGTTTGTAACTTGTACAAGTAAGCATAGTAGAAATCGCTATGTTGGAGAACAAATTGGCAAAGGAAGAAAACTTGATTTTATACTTCGTGAAATGAAAATGGTTGCAGAAGGTGTTTATACAACTCGTTCTGCATATTTACTTTCACAAAAATGTAAAATTGAAACTCCAATAATCAATGAAATGTATGCGGTTTTGTTTGACAAAAAAGATGCAAAAGAAGCAACATATGATTTAATGAAGCGAATTGCAAAAGAAGAAGATTGAGTTTTATGGAGCAACTTAATTCATCAATTCAATATTTAAAATCAATTGGTCCAATTAGAGCAAAACTTTTGAAAGATGAATTAAATATTGAAACAGTTGCAGATTTAATTTTTCATTTTCCATATCGTCATATAGATAGAACTCAAACATTATCCATAAAAGAAATTTATTTCTTAAAAGAAAAAGAAGCAAAAACCTTTACAATTGTTTGTGTAGTTGAGAACTTTTATTGTTTAAATGTAAAAAATAAATTTGCAAAAGTTGTTCCATTTAATTTAGTTATAAGAGATGAAAAAAATAGATTTACATTTACTTTTTTTCGTCCCAAAAAAATTGTAGAGAGATTTTGGTTAAAAAGATTTGAAATAGGAGAAACAATAGCGATATCAGCACTTTTTGAAAAACGAAATGGTGAAATAAAATACTCAAATGTTGAATATGACAAAATTGAAAATGGTTCTCAATATCATACTGGAAAAATAATTCCTCTTTATTCTGCAACAGAAAAACTTCGCGAAAAAGGGTTTTTGAGTTCTGTATTTAGAAAAATAGTTTTTGATTCTCTTCCAAAATATTTAAAGTTGTTTGATGAATTTTTTCCAGACGAAATTTTACAGCGTCAAAATTTATTTCCAATTCAGAAAGCAATTTCTGAATATCATTTTCCACAAACGATTTCTAATATTGAACTTTCAAGAAAAAGATTTGCATTTGAAGAAATTTTTTTCTTCGAACTTTATTTGGCAATTCGTAGAAAAAAAATGAAGGAACTTCAAAGTGGGATTTCATTTAAAATAGAACAAGATGGATTTTTTAAAACAAAAATAAAATTACTTCCATTTGAACTTACAAATTCCCAAAAAAAAGTTTTAAGAGAAATTTTTACTGATATGGAATTGATTTCCCCAATGAATCGTATTTTACAAGGAGATGTAGGAAGTGGAAAAACAATTGTTGCAATTCTTTCAATGTTGAATGCAATTGATAATGGTTTTCAATCTGCATTTATGGTTCCAACGGAAGTTCTTGCTGAACAACATTTTAATACAATTCAAAATTTCTTGAATGATATTCCAATTCAAATTACACTTTTAACTGGTTCGCAAAAAAAATCTCTTAAAGAAAA
>SXSO01000108.1 GCA_005792205.1 Bacteroidota bacterium
CTGGTGGTGCTGTTGCTGTTGGAAACAAAATTTATGTAATTGGAGGTCATAACAGTGTAAATAAAATTTTGAACAAAGTTCAGATTTACAATCCACTAAATGATACTTGGACACAAGGTGCTACAATACCACAACCAGAAAAAGCTGATTTTGGAATTGGTGTTTATAACAATTTGATTTATACTGTTGGTGGTGATTCTGGTGTAAATGCAGGAGGTGTTCCAACAAATAAAGTTAGAGTTTATAATACAAATAACAATACTTGGAACGAAGCAACACCATTTCCATATTCTGTTGCAAAGTGTGCTGTTGGAATTGAACGAAATATAATTCTTGTTGTTGGAGGAACAAATCGTTCTACATTTATTTCTTATGATTCAGTTTATCGTGGAATTATAAATACATCAAATCCTTTGGAAATTGAATGGGCAAATATTGGATTTTATCCACTTGGTGCGATGGTGAGAAGTAGTGTAGCAAAAATTCATTCGGGACTTATTTTTGTTGGAGGCGATTCCAATTTCAGTAGTAACAATCGTTCTTCAGCATTGATTTGTTTGTTGAATGATTATACAAATGAAGTTGATAGATGGTTTTCGTTTCCAAATATGTCAGTGAAAAGATCTAATATGGGACCAACACTTGCGTCAAATGGGTTTGATTCAGTTTGGGCAATTGGAGGTTATGCAAACGGTGTTTCATATGGAACAAACGAAGCGTTATATATCCCACAACTTCCTGTATACTTAGGAGTTCCAAGTTTTGAAAACAATATTCCATCTGTTTTTAGTTTATCTCAAAATTATCCAAACCCGTTTAATCCAATTACTACAATTCATTTTTCAATTCGTGAGAGAAGTTTTGTAAGTTTAAAAATCTATTCAATTACAGGAGAAGAAATCGCAACACTTGTAGATGGAGAAGTTGAAGTTGGAGATTATTCTAAACAATTTGATGCCAACTTATTTTCAAGTGGAGTATATTTTTATAGATTATCGGTGATTTCAAAAAATGGAAAACCATTTTCGGAGACAAAGAAAATGTTGTTGATGAAGTAGTTTTTATTTTTTTCTTAATTCGGCTCTTTGAGAAATTCATTGAGCCGTTTTATTTTTTATGAATAATAAAATTGCAGATATATTTGAAGAAGTATCAATACTTCTGGAAATAAGTGGAGAAAATAAATTTAAATGTATTGCTTACAGTAATGCAGCAAAAACTATTCGTGTGTTAAGTGAAAGTGTTGAAGCACTATTAAATAAAGGTGAATTACAAAATATTAAAGGAATTGGAAAAGGTATCTTACAAAATATTTTTGAAATTGTTGAAAGTGGTGAATTGTTTTTCCATAAAGAACTCAAACAAAAGTTTCCAAATTCAATACTTGAACTTTTAAAAATTCAAGGAGTCGGACCAAAAAAAATTAAAACACTTTACGACAAATTAAATATCGCTTCAATTGACGATTTGAAAATTGCATGTGAAAAAAATTTGATTGCAAATTTAGATGGTTTTAGAGAAAAAACACAGCAAAATTTTTTATCTGCGATTTCTTCACTTTCAAAAAATATTGATAAACATTTGTATTGTGATGCATTAAATTCAGCAGAAATTATTTTGAGTTTTTTAAAAATACAAAATGAAGTTGAGCAAGTTGAAATTGCTGGAAGTATTCGCAGAAAAAAAGAAATTATTGGAGACATTGATATTTTGGTTTCTGCAAAAGAAATTCACCGTGAAAAAATTTTCAATCTTTTTACTCAACATGAGTTTGTAGAAAAAATTTTAAGCAAAGGAGAAACTAAATCAAGTGTGATTTTAAAGTCGCAAATTCAATGTGATATGCGAATTGTAGATGGGTTTCAATTTCCGTTTGCGTTGAATTATTTTACGGGAAGCAAAGAACACAATGTTGAAATGCGAAGTCGTGCAAAAAAAAATGGATTAAGTTTAAATGAATATGAATTTAGTTTGCTTGATAAAAAAAATAAATTACCAAATTGTAAAACAGAAAAAGATATTTACAAAGTTTTAAATTTGAACTACATTCCTTCTGAACTTCGTGAAAATTTTGGAGAGTTTGATTTTTTTGAAAACAATACAATAGAACTTGTTGATGAAACAATGTTGAAAGGAACTTTTCATTGTCATACAAATTTTAGTGATGGAAAAAACTCTTTGGAAGATATGGTGGAAAAAGCAAAGAGTTTGGGGTTTTTATATTTTGGAATTGCAGATCACAGCAAAGTTGCAGTTTATGCAAATGGGCTTGATGAAAAAAGAGTTATGGAACAACATAAAAAAATTGATGAATTGAATTTTAAACAAAGTCAAATAAAAATTTTAAAAGGAACAGAAGTAGATATTTTGAGAGATGGAAGTTTAGATTTTTCAGATGAAGTTTTATCAAAGTTTGATTATGTTGTTGCATCAATTCATTCAAGTTTTAAAATGTCAAAAAGTGAAATGACAAATAGAATTGTAAAAGCATTAAAAAATAAATATGTTTCAATACTTGGACATCCAACTGGCCGTTTGCTTTTGGAAAGAGATGGATATGAAGTTGATATGAATGAAATAATAAATGTTGCAAGTGATTTTGGAAAATCCATTGAAATAAATTCGCATCCACTTCGTCTTGATTTGGATTGGAGATTTTGTCGTTACGCAAAAGAGAAAAATGTAAAAATTGCAATAAATCCTGATGCTCATTCGATTTTTGAAATTGAAAATGTAAAATATGGAATTTCAGTTGCAAGAAAAGGTTGGTTGGAAGAAAAAGATGTGATAAATTGTTGGAAACTTGATGAAGTTGAAAATTTTTTTTCAAATCAAAAACGTTGAAAGAAAAAGTAAAAAATATAATTTCTATTTTAAAAAAAGAATTTCCTGATGCAAAGTGTGAATTGATTTTTTTCACTTCACATCAACTTTTGGTTGCAACAATTCTTTCAGCACAATGCACAGATAAGCGAGTAAATATAGTAACAAAATCACTGTTTCAAAAATATAAATCTATCGAAGATTTTGCAAACGTCTTTCAAAAAAAATTGGAAGAAGAAATTTTTTCAACAGGATTTTATCACAATAAAGCGAAGTCAATTATTGCAATGTCAAAAATGATTTTAGAAAAATTTAATGGAAACGTTCCCAATAAAATGGAAGATTTACTTCTACTTTCAGGAGTTGGAAGAAAAACTGCAAATGTGGTTTTGGGAAATGCTTTTAATAAGAATTGTGGGATTGTTGTGGATACTCATGTTTCTCGCTTATCACAGCGAATTGGTTTTACAAAAAATAAAACACCAGAAAAAATTGAAATTGATTTAATGGAAATTGTCCCCAAAAAATATTGGACAATATTTAGTCATTGGTTAATTTCACACGGTAGAAAAACTTGTTTTTCAAGAAATCCAAAATGTGATATTTGTTTTTTAAAAAAAAATTGTAATTACTATAAAAAAATAAAAAATGAAAATTGATGTTTTAGCAATTGGCGCTCATCCTGATGATATTGAAATTTCTTGTTCTGGAACTATTGCAAAATTAGTTGCACAAAGTTACAAAGTTGGAATTTTAGATTTAACGCAAGGAGAACTTGGAACTCGTGGGAATAAAAAACTGAGAATGAAAGAATCGCAAAATGCAGCAAAAGTTTTGAAAGTTTCATTTCGCAAAAATTTAAATTTGCAAGATGGAAATATTAAAGTAAATCAAAAAAATATTTTAAAAATTATTCCTATTATTAGACATTACAAGCCAGAAATTCTACTTATTCCACATTTCCATGAACGACATCCTGATCATGAACATACACACTATCTTGCAAAAGAATCGTGGTTTTATTCAGGATTAGAAAAAATAAAAACAAAATTTAACGGGAATTTTCAAGAACCATTTCGTCCTCAAAGTTATTTTCAATATATGCAACGATATGAATTTCAACCAACATTTATCGTGGATATTTCAGATACATATAAGATAAGACAAAAATCTATTGGAATGTTTTCCTCACAGTTTTATAGTCCAAATTCTAACGAACGTGAAACTTTTTTAAGTTCAGCAAATTTTATATATATACTTGAAACACGTGCAAAATATTTTGGTCAAAAAATTGGTGTTCAATATGGTGAGCCATTTTATTTTCATGAAGCAATTGGAATAAAAAGTATTTTTGATTTAAACATTCTTCAAAAATAATTATATTTTATCAAAATTTTTACTCATATGAACTCTTTAAAAACAACATTCCTAATGGCACTTTTAACTGTACTTCTTATTTTAATTGGAGGTGGAATTGCAGGAGAAAATGGAATGATAATTGCATTTATGATTGCAATTGTGATGAATTTTGTTTCTTATTTTTTTAGCGATAAAATTGTTTTGAAAATGTATGGAGCAAACGAAATGCCAAGAAACGAATATCCACATATCTATGAGATGGTTCAATCAATGACGCAAAATTCTAATCTTCCAATGCCAAGATTATATATTACTCCAAGTGAACAGCCAAACGCTTTTGCAACGGGAAGAGATCCACAACATGCAGCAGTTGTTTTTACACGAGGAATTATAAATTTACTTTCCACAGCAGAATTAAAAGGTGTAGCTGCACATGAACTTGCACATGTGAAAAACCGTGATATTTTAATTGGTTCAATTGCTGCAAC
>SXSO01000109.1 GCA_005792205.1 Bacteroidota bacterium
CTATCTGCAAGTCCAACTTGAGAAAGAGAAACAAATGCTTTATGTTTTCTTTCAGAAGAAGAAATTCCTGCATAAATCAAAGGAAGTTCTACATTATGCAAAGCATTTGAACGAGCAAGAAGATTGAATGTTTGAAACACAAATCCAATTTCTTTGTTTCTAATTTTTGCAAGTTGATTGTCGTTCATTTGGCTTACGTCAATTCCATTGAATTCATAACTTCCCGAAGTTGGTGTATCAAGACATCCAATTATATTCATCAAAGTGGATTTTCCCGAACCACTTGGTCCCATAATTGCAACATATTCATTTTTTTTTATTTGCAAAGAAACTCCACCTAAAGCATGAACTTCTTCTGCCCCTCCCATATCATAAGATTTTACTATGTCTTTTAGGTTTATGACAATGTTGTCTTCGGTTTTCATTTATCTTCTTCTTTCTTTTTATTTTTTTTCTTTTCGTTATCAATTTTTATTTTTGAACCGTCTTCAAGTTCTCTATTTATTGCTTTAAAACTTCCTGAAACAATTTCTTCATTTTCATTTAACCCATTTGTTATTTCAACATGTTCATCATTGGAAATTCCTCTTTTAACTTCTTTTGTTTTTACAGAATTGTTTTGAACGACAAAAACAATTTCTTTCATTTTTTTATTTTTATATTCATTTTCGTTTTCGTCTTCTTTTGCAGTTACACTTTGAATTGGAATTGAAAGAACATTTTGTTTTGTTTCGGTCTCAATTGTTGCAGTCATTGACATTCCCGGACGAAGATTTTCTTTTGTAGATATTATTCTAATTTTCACTTCAAAATTTGTCACTTCATCTTGAGTTCCAAAACCTTTTGTAGTTGCAGTGTTTGCAATTTCATATACAATTCCATTAAACTTTTTTTGTGGAAATGCATCTATTTCAATTCGTGCAGTATCTCCAATTGAAATCAATACAACATCATTTTCATTTACTTCAACTCGTGCTTCCATTTTTGTTAAATCAGCAACTGTCAAGATATGAGTTCCTTGTGTGAATTGACTTCCACTTACTCTTTCTCCAATTTCTATTGGAAGTTCGCTAATTGTTCCATTCATTGGTGAAAAAATTGTTGTTTTAGAAAGCGATTCTTTAGATTGATTGAGAGCAGCTTCTGCTTGTTCAATTCCAAATTTTTGATTTTCAACTTGTTGTTCTGAAACTTCAAGAGATGTTTTTGAAGCGTCAAATTCTTGTTTTGACACAAGATTTTTTTTATACAATTCTTCAATTCGTAAAAAATCGTTTTGTTGTTTTTTTAATTGTGCTTGTGAAATTAAAAGAGATGTATTTTGTGAATTGAGTCCCGCTTCTTGTTGTTTTACTTGTGCTTCATATTGTTCTGATTTTATTTTTACAAGCAGTTGTCCTTTGTTTACATTCATTCCTTCTTTTACAGCAAGTAATACAATTTCACCACTTATTTCTGCATTTATTTTAACAGATGTTTCTGGTTGAATTTTTCCAGTTGCAATTACAGTTTGAGTTATATTTCTTCTTTTTACTTTTTCAGTTTGGATAATAATTTCATCTTTTCCTTTTGTAGAAAAAACAAAAAATAAAATTGTTCCCACAATTATTATAAATATAAAACTCCAAATGTAAAACTTTTTTTTTGATTTTTTATTTTGCATAAATCTTTTTTTTTAATTTAAAATTGTTTATTTCTTTACTTTAAAATTCCAAGTGTATATTCAAAATTCTTTTGAATTAAAAAATAATTATACACTGTATTTACTTTATTGTTGACTGCACTTATGTAGTTTGCATCTGCAATTATTTTATCAAGTAGAGTTCCAGCACCAAGAGTATATTTTTCATCGGCAATTTTTCTATCTTCGGTTGCAGAGATAACTCCAACTTGACTTACTTCGAGAGATTTTTTTGCAGCATCAAAATCAAGAAGTATTTTTTTTATTTCTGCTTTAATTTCTCTTTCTTTTAGTGAGAGATTTTCTTTTGCTGATTCAATTTTAATTTTAGATTGTTGAATTGAATTTTCTGTTCTAAAATTATTGAAAATTGGATAACTAAAAGTTGCTCCAATTGAAAAATTTCCAAATGTTGTGGTTGAAAATTTTTCTCCACCGTAATTTAAATTAGAATTCAAAGTAAGAGACGGATAAAGTTCTCCTTCATAATATTTTAATTGCAAATTTGCTACATCCAAATTTTTTTTTGCCAATGTGTAGTTCAAACGATTTTCTATTGCAATTTCTACGAGTGAATCCACACTCATTTTACTTACATCAAAATTTTGTAATTCATTTTCGTTTATATTTTTAGAAATTGTTTCATCTTCAAAAATATAATTTTCAAGTGGATTTAATGCAAGAAATAAAACCAAATCAACATTTGCCTTATCAAATTCATTTTGTGATTGAATCAAACTTAATTCATCGTTTGATACGATAACTTGCTGACGAAATACATCTGATTGTGCAATTCCTCCAACTTTAAAAATTTCTTGAATGCGTGTCAATTGACTTTTACTTCTGTTTAAATTTTCTTTTCTTACTTCTAAAAGTTCTTTTGTTCTTAAAATATTCAAGTAAAGTTGAATTGTTTGAATTTGAATTGTCTGTAATTTTTCTTTGTGAGAAAGTTCTGAAATTTTTACATCAAGTTTAGCTTTTTCAAATCCGTCTAACATTCCACTTGTAATTGTAATACTTGCGTTTGAATTATATCCAAAATCAGAAGTAAATTTATTGGAATTATTTTTGTTTGGAGAATTAGTTTTTGTTTCATCAAATGAAGTTGAAATATTAAAAGATGGAAACAAACTTCCAAAAGCAACATTTAGATTGCTTTTTTGTGACTCAACATTTTGTTGTGAAGAAATTATTGAAAAACTTTTTTCAGTTGCAATTTGAATTGCGTTATTCAATGAAATCACCTTTTGTGATATTGCAATTGAAATTGAAAAAATTATAGAAAGAATTGTTTTAATAGTCATTTTAAAAATAAGTTTTAAAGATTTAACAAAATTAGTTATTTAAAAGTTTCATCTCTTGATATGTTGAAAGTATTTCATCTTTTATTTCCAAAAGAAAATTTAGTGCACCATCATGAGTGTTTTTAATTCTTCCATCCAAAATTGCATCTTCAATTTGCTTTTTTAAAACTCCAACAAGTTTTCCTTGTGATATATTGCATATACTCATAATTTCATTTCCCATAAGTGGCGGTCGCCAAGCACGAAGTTTATCTCTTTCTTCAACTTCTTGTATTCGTTTTAAAACAATGTCGTAGTTTGACATGTATTGATTTATTTTTTCTGGATTTTGAGAAGTTATATCTGCACGACATAAAATCATCAAATCGTCAATGTCATTTCCCGATTCAAAAAGAAGTCGACGAATTGCTGAATCTGTAACTGTTTCTTTTACCAAAGTCATCGGACGAAGATGAAGGCGAACAAGTTTCTCAACATAATGAAGAGCTTCGTTTGGAAGACGAAGTTTTTTAAAAATATATTTTTGCATTCTTGCACCAACTTCTTCGTGTCCATAAAATGTCCAACCAATTTTTTCATCAAACGCTTTTGTACGAGGTTTTGCTATATCATGCATAAGTGCTGCAAAACGAAGCCAAATATTTTCACTTTTTTCTGCAACATTATCTACAACTTTTAAAGTGTGAAAGAAAACATCTTTATGATTAAATGAATTTTTTTCTTCTTGTCCTATAAGTTGATAAAGTTCTGGAAAAATTATATCCAAAATATTTGTCATAAGAAGAAGTTTTAATCCAATTGATGGTTTTTGAGTTTTTAAAATCTTAAAAAATTCTTCTGTGATTCTTTCTTGCGAAACAATTTTTATTCTGTCTTTCATTTCACAAATCGCAAGAAAAGTTTTTTCTTCAATTTCAAAATTTAATTGACCTGCAAATCTAATTGCACGAAGCATTCTTAAAGGATCATCATCAAATGTTATTTGAGGATTTATTGGTGTTTTCAAAATTTTATTTTCAATATCGTTTATTCCATTGAAAATATCTAAAACTTGTCCAAAAGAATTTTTGTTGATTGATATTGCAATTGAGTTTACTGTAAAATCACGACGAGAAATATCATCTTCAACACTTCCAGATTCTACAACTGGATTGCGAGAATCTTTATTATATTTTTCCTTTCTACTTCCAACAAATTCTACTTTACATTCGTCAAGTTGAAGTATTGCAGTTTGAAATTTTTCATAAATAACCAAATTTTTTTTATTAAAATGTAGATCAACTTTTTTTGCAAATTTAATTACA
>SXSO01000110.1 GCA_005792205.1 Bacteroidota bacterium
CAATTGTCCAAATGTTTTTAGAAAAAAAATAAAACTCAAATAAAATAAAATACAAATTCGCATAATTTAAAACTTATATGATAAACCAATTTTAAATGTTCGTGGATTCAAATATCTTGCAGGATTATACGGATATATTGAAATTGGTTGTATTAAATCTGGATATCGTGGATCATTCCACACATCATACGGAACATCATCACCGTATTCATACGCACATCCAGTAATGGGATTTATGATTTGACTATTTTTATTGGCAAATAGATTTTGAATTTCAAAATTTAATACAAGCGTTCCCAAAAACAAATCAAAATATTTTTCTAAATTTACGTCAACATAAAACCAACTTTCAGCATTTTTTTTGTTGTAATTTTTTGGTTCATCACGATAAATAGTTCTTGGAATTTGATAGTTTACAGAATCAACTCCCGCAAAAACCCACGGAGAATATCTTTTTCCAGATTGAAAAAATATTTTTGAGAAAAAATTTATGTCCTCCAAAAAGAAAATTGGTTTTCCTTTTGGAATGGAAAAATTCAAATAAGTTGTTATTTGAATTGGCTTATCCCAATTCAAATAATTTTCAGTAATTGTCTCTCTTCTTCCTTCACTTGTTCCTAAAAGTGATTCAGTTGCCGTTGAACTTTTTCCCGTTGCAATTGAATATGATGCAGAAAATGTTCCTTTAAAATATTTTCCAATTCGTTTTTTATATTCAATTTCAATTCCTCTTGTTCTTGCATAATCTTGATTGATATAGGTTTTATATGTTCCTTTTGCTCTTGGAGTTCTAATTGGAATATCAATTGAAGTGATATAGTCAAAAATATCTTTGTAATATGCACTCAAAGAAAAAACATCATTATCTGAAAGTTGGTTTCTAATTCCAAGTTCATATGCAACAGTTGTTTCAGGATTTAAATTTGGATTTCCAATAATTTGAGATGAGGACTTTGCAGAAGTAGAATTGAGTTTGGAATAAATAAATTGCGGTCGTGGAAGTTTTGAAAAATGTCCGTATGAAAAAAATAATGTTTGATTGTCAGAAATTGGATGACTAATTCCAAGTCGTGGAGATAATCTCATTTTTAATTTTCTTCCAAGAAAATCAAATGTTTCATTTTTATATTGTGATTTGAAAATATCTGCAACAAGTGTGGAATCATTTTTCACAGCATCATCCACATATTTTCCAGGAAACCAATAATCAAGTCGCAAACCAAAATTTAAAATCATTCCTTGAATTGCAACAGTATTTTGTGCATACATTGAACCCATCGCAGGAGATACTTTGTATTTGTCATTATCAATTCCAAGCGGTTTTATCCACGGTTCATTTATATCCACATATTGAATGTTTTGAAATTTTGTTTCAATTCCAGTTTTAAATTTATTGCTTTCAGAAAAATGATGGTTGAAATCAAATTTCAAAGTATATTCTTCCAAATAGTGATCTCTCCAAACATTTGGACTTCCAACATCATAAAATCCATCTCCCGGAATTACTCTCAATGTTTCAGGAGAAACTCTAAAAGTATCAATAGGAAAAGTTACAATATCAAGCGGTTCTGAATAATCATTCCAATCAATTTTTCCGTCTTTATTTTTATCACTTCCATTATTGTCTCCACGAACGTGAGCTGTAAACATACTAAATTGAATTTCGTAAAATGTTTTTGTGTTTAATGTTTGAACAAAACTAATTGAATTGAAATTATTTATAGAAGTAAAAGTTGCTGCACTATCAGGAATGTTTGCAAATTTATATTGAAATCCCGGATTTGGATCACTTCTTTCCAAAGTTGCTTGAACTGTCTTTGTATCTTGATTTACTAAAATTGATTGTGAAGTTGAAAAAGTAAATTTTTCAGTTGGAGTTAATTTATATGTAAATTTTCCTAACCAAGAAATTTTATTTTCACGGTTTGGAAAACTGAAATCTAAAATTGTAGAATTCAATTTTGTAGGAATACTTTCATAATAACCATTTGGAATTCCGTTGACAATTTTTTCAAGCCATCGTGCATATCCATCAGCAAAATTTAAATCTAAATTTGAAAAAAATGTCAAACCATCAATAGGTGTTGGACCGCTTAAAGTTGCAGATAAAATTTTTGAATTAAAAAATGAAGTTAAATTTTTATTGAAAAAAAAGTTATCACTTTTAATATTTATACTTCCGTCAAAATTATTTTTGCCTTCTCGTGTTCTTACATTTACAATACCAGAAGTTGCTTGTCCAAATTCTGCATTGTAACCACCAGTTAAAACTTCAATTTCTTCAATTGCATCTGGTGAAAGTTGAAGTCCAAAACCACTTCCCGCAAGTCCATCTTGAACAGAAATTCCATTTATCAAATATGCATTTTCGTAACCTCTTCCTCCACGAATGTGAATTTCATTTTCACTTTGTGTAACTCCAACTTGCATTGCAACTACATCTTGAACTTTTTGAACTGCTGCAATTTTTATTTCTTCATTTGTTGTGATACGACGAGTTGTAGTTTCTTCAATATTAAAAAGAGGTTTTTCTCCAATAATTACAACATCTTGTTCTAATGTTAAAGATGTTTCTTCAAGTTTTATTTCCAAGTTTTTCACTTCATTTGCAACAACTTTTATTCCCGTCAACTGAAAAGTTTTATATCCAATTAAAGTTATTTCAATTGTATAAGTTCCTATATTTATATTTTGAATTTTAAAAATTCCATCTAAATTTGTAACCGCTCCATAATATGTTCCTTTTACTTTTACATTCACACTTGGAAGAGTTTCTTTGGTTTTTGCATCAATTATTTTTCCCGAAATTGTTCCTTTTTCTTCTGCAAATAAATTGGAAAAAATAAAAACAAAAAAAAACAATTTCAAAAAAAAATTATATTTCATCTTGTAAAAATATCATTAAAAATTTTTTCAAAAAACAAAGGCAAATTTCCATTTCCATTTACAAGATGAAGCGGAACTCCAATAAACACAAAACGATTGTTTGCATCAATTATTCCAACTGTTGGTGAAATTTTTTTTCCCGTTTTTGATTTTATAGAATCAATCTGATAAATTGCAGTTCCTGAATTTCTTTTATATAAATGGCGGAAAAAAAATTGTGAGTGAATATTTGGAGAATTTCTAAATGAAAGTTGTGGAAATGAATCCACTATTGATGAAATTGTAGTATCTGCATAAGCACGAGTTATAGTACTATCGTCACTTACACTTACGGCTTCAATAGGAGCAAAATTCACAAGCGAACCACGAGGATCACTCAACGAATATTGAAATGCTGTTGAAAATAAAATTCTTCCACTTGTTGCAGGATCAACTGCGTAAAGAAAAAGTGGATTTGCGGCAATTGTCCAACTGGCTTCTTGTCCCGAATACCAAAATACATAATCAAAAAGTTGAAGCGTTAAAATAAAAGTTGGATTCAAAGTTTGTGGCAAAAATTTACCTTCGTTTCTACGCGTTGAAAGAAAATCAAAATTTTTTATTTTTTCGTCAAGTTGTGATTGATTAAAAATATTTCTATAAAATTTAATCACAGAATCAGGATGATTTATTCCACTCGTAGAAATATAATCTTCAACAACAAGAAGTTTGCTCTTTGGTTTTTTCACATACCAAAAACTCGTTGAATCAGGAAGCGAAACAATTTTACTCACATCTCCTGCAACATCTCTTACACGCAAGTACAATTTATTTTTACTGTCCAATTTTAAATTTGGAGCTGTTGCAATTTGTCGCATCCTTCCATAAGTTCCCGTATCAATATTTGCTTCAACAACATCATTTACATTATCAGAAATACTTCGTGGAACATTGAGTGTAATTGTTGTTGCACTTTTAGGAAGTTGTGTCCATTGTGTTGAATCATTTAGAGCAATTTCATAATTTGCGATTGTATTATCTCCATCTAAATCAGCTCCTTTCCAAGAAAATGTGATAACAGTAAAAGTTGTTTCAGGTGGATTTATTGTAGAATTTGTTTCATCAGTTAAAAATGAAACTGATGGAACTGAGTTTTTAAGTGGAAATTTTTGAGAAATTGTTTTTCCAATTGAACCATTCATTGTTGAAAGAAAAATGTCCAATGAATCAAAAACATTATTATGATTTGCATCTTTATAATAATTTCCATTTTGCAAAAAAATTGTTTCTCCATCAACACGCGATTCAGAAAAATTATTATCAATTGCTTTTACGAAAACAGCAAACGTATCTTGAGAAATAAGTAGTGGAAAAAATATCGTAGAATCATTTTTTGTTTTAAAACTCCAATTTATTTCGTTCTCATTTTTTCCAATTCCAATTAAAAATCCAACGACAAAACCATCTGCATCTTCTCCCCACCAATGTATATTTTGTCTTGAAATGCCTTGTGAAATAGAATCATAACTTGGAAAAATCCATAAATAAGCATTTGGTTTTATATTTGAAATATTTTCATTTGGAAACTCGTTTTTACATCCAAAAAAAATTGAAACAACAAAAAAATAAAATAAAAAATAGTTTAGTTTAAAGCTAATCAAAAATTTTTTCAGCAAGTTTTTCCTCTTTTGTTTTTTTCCTTCTTTTTTTTATGTTAAATAAAAACGCTCCAGCAAAAATTACAGCAATAATAACATATAAAAACCAATGTGGAATTTCCCATCCAATAAGTTGTTCTGTATGGAGAAAATCAATAAAAAGTTTCAATCCAATAAAAAAAACAATAAGATATGCAGCATCAACTAATATGGGATATTTTTTAAGAAGTTTAATAAAACCTCCTGCAACAAATCGCATTGTAATAATACCAAAAACTCCTCCTGTTACAATTACCCACATTTTTGGGGACATTGCAACAGCAACAAAAATGGAATCCACTGAAAAAACAATATCAGTTAATTCAATTGCAATCACTGTGCTCCAAAATTGAGATAAACCAAAAATATGTTTTGATGTTTTTCTCTCACTATGTTCAACACTTTTTCCAATAAATAATTTTTCGTGAAAATGTTTTACTCCTAAATAAAGTAAATACATTCCACCAATCATTTTTATAAAAGGCCATTTCATTAGATACGCAATTAAAAGAACCGATATAAAACGAAATACAAATGCCCCAATCATTCCATATTTCAGTGCTTTTTTTTGCTGTTCAGGAGGTAAAGGAAGAGCAAGAACCGCAAGTACAATTGCATTATCTGCACTCAAAAGTCCTTCCATGAAAATTAGTAAAAAAATTACTCCAACATCTTGTAATGTAATATCCATAAAATTTGAATAGTAAAAATTATAAAATTAATTTCTCTTTGTAAATGGTACAAACTCTCTTGTTGTTTTTCCAACATAAATTTGACGAGGACGAGCAATTTTTTGTTCACTATCAGAAAGTAGTTCTTGCCATTGAGAAAGCCATCCGGGAGTTCTTCCAATTGCAAACAATACAGTGAACATAGAAGTTGGAAATCCCATCGCTTGATAAATAAGTCCAGAATAAAAATCTACATTTGGATAAAGTTTTCTTTTTATAAAATATTCATCTTCAAGTGCAATTCTTTCAAGTTCAAGTGCAATATCAAGAAGCGGATTTCTTCCCGTAATATCAAAAACATGTTCAGCAAGTCGTTTTATTATTTTTGCACGAGGATCATAATTTTTGTAAACACGATGACCAAAACCCATAAGTTTTTTTTCGCCTTTTCCTTCTTTCACTTGTTTTACAAAAGATGGAACATTATTAATTGTTCCAATTTCTTCAAGCATTTTCAAAACTGATTCATTTGCTCCACCATGAAGCGGTCCATAAAGAGCAGCAATTGCTCCAGAAGTAGAAGAAAAAGGATCTGTCTGTGAACTTCCAATTGAACGCATAGCAGATGTGCTACAATTTTGTTCGTGATCTGCATGAAGAATAAAAAGAACATCTAATGCTTTTGCAAGTGTTGGATGTTTGATATGTTTTACGGTGTTTCCAAATAACATATTCAAAAAATTTTCACTATAGTTCAAATCGTTATTTGGATATATGTACGGAAAACCAACACTATGACGATAAGCAAATGCTGCAAGTGTTGGCATCTTGGCAATCAAACGTATAATTTGAAGTTTCCGAGAATTTGTATCTTGTATATTTCTTGCATCAGAATAAAATGTGGAAAGAGCACCAACTGTTCCAAGTAACATTCCCATTGGATGAGCATCGTGATGATAACCATCCATAAATTTTTTGATGTTCTCATGAATCATTGTATGTTGTGTAACACTTTGCACCCAATCTTCATACTCGTTTTTTGTTGGAAGTTCTCCATTCAACAATAGATATGCAACCTCTAAAAATGTACAATTTTCTGCAAGTTGTTCAATTGGATATCCACGATATTCCAATATGCCTTTATCTCCATCAATATAAGTAATTGAACTTTTGCAAGATGCAGTGTTAAGAAATGCTGGATCATAACTCATCATTCCAAAATCACTTTCTTTGACTTTTACTTGTCTTAAATCTGTTGCTCTTATAGTTTCATTTTCAATTGGAATTTCATATAGTTTTCCAGTTCTATTATCAGTAATTGTCAATGTATTTTTTGGCATAATTGTTTGGATTTTATTTGCTAACAAATTGTTTTTAAATTTACAATAATTTTATTAGTTGAAAAAACTTTTATCTTTATACCAAAATGATTTTATTTAAACGAATTTTCAAATCTCATATACCATCATTTGTGTTTTCGTTTGTCACTTTGATGTTTGTTTTTCTTCTACAATTTTTGATGCGATATATAGA
>SXSO01000111.1 GCA_005792205.1 Bacteroidota bacterium
ACTGGAAAACGAAAAGAAAAACCCTCCAGGTTTTAAAACTTTTAAGAGTCTTTCAGCAATTTTATAATACCAGTCATAAAAATTCTTTCCCTGCTCTCTGTCAAACTTCATTCCAGCGGGAAGAGATTTTATAACATGATGATATTTGGTACTCACAACTTTTTTTTCATCCCAACTATTATCCATCTTATCTAAAAAATATGGCGGGTCAGTCAAAATCAAATCAATACTGTTAGTATCAAGATTAGATAAAATTTGCAAAGCATCACCATGAATAATACTATTCACATATTTGTCTTTCATTTGGGTTTTGTCCTTTAAACTCATTGTAGAGAATTTTGTATATGCTTCGTTTTACTTTTTCATTACACTTTTTGATGATTGATGGTTTTGCAATAGATCTAGTTCGTCCTCTCTCATCAAATACCCAAAAATCTCTGTGTGCACGATTGCATTTTTGACATTGAGGAATAATATTACCTGAAGTTAATGGCTTGAAAGGATCTATGTGTAATTTTTGCAGTTTTGTTATTGTATTAGGATAATGTATGTTTTTTTTGTTTTCTTCTGAACCACAAGTAGCACATCTGTTCCCGTATTGCTGCTTTATATCTTCCCAATTGCCGGTTGTTTCAATTCTATGACCTTTAAAGTTGGGATAGGGTCTTTCCAGCCGATATTCTCCGCTTTTCTTAACATGTACATTATCTCTGCCTCCTGCTGAAATAAACCATCCTGATTGTGCCTCCAAATGTCTTGCTTGTTGAACATCATTTGTTTCAGGATAAAATTTTCTAATAAAAGCAGTTAAGTCTTGTTTAATTATAAGAACAGTGTTGGGGTAAAATCTTGCAAGATAAACCAAAACAAGTGCGTTTCTTGTATATTTCCCGTCAGCATCTTTCAATTTTGGAAGTTTAACTCCATATTTTTTCAAATATTTTTTATGATACTCACAAATTTGAAAATATATTTGTTTTATTTCATTATAGTTCATTATTTATAACTTCTTTGAGCAAGTTTTATGTTTTCAAAAATAAGTGATTCTTTATGCAAATTCCAATTTCCAACATCTTCAAACTCCCACGCAGCAACATAAGAAAATTCTTCATCATTTCGTTTTGCTTCACCATCTTCCATTTGATATTCAGTTCTAAAATGTCCTCCACAAGATTCATTTCTATGTAAAGCATCAATTGCCATCAATTCACCAAGTTCAAGATAATCAGCAACTCTTCCTGCTCTTTCAAGTGTTTGATTTAATTCGCCATCACTTCCAACAACATTTACATTATTCCAAAACTCATTTCGCAAATTTTTTATTTCACTTATTGCTTCTTTCAAACCACTTTCATTTCTTGCCATTCCAACTTTATTCCACATAATTTTTCCAAGTGATTTATGAAAATCATCCACAGTTTTTTTTCCTTTGATTGAAAGAAGTTTCTTTGTCAAATCATCAATATCGTTTTTTGTTTTTGTAAAATTTTCATCATCAGTTGAAACTAATTTTGGTTTTTCACTTGCAATATAATTTCCAATTGTGTAAGGAACGACAAAATATCCATCTGCAAGTCCTTGCATCAAAGCACTTGCTCCAAGACGGTTTGCTCCATGATCAGAAAAGTTTGCTTCGCCTAAAACAAATAACCCTTTTATTGTGCTCATTAAATTGTAATCCACCCAAACTCCTCCCATTGTATAGTGAGGAGCGGGGTAAATTTTCATAGGTATTTCATATGGATTTTCTCCCGTAATCATTTTATACATATCAAAAAGGTTTCCATATTTTTCTTCCACAATGTTTTTTCCCAATCTTTTAATTGCATCAGCAAAATCAAGATAAACTGATTCACCACCATTCACACCTCTTCCCTCATCACATACTTCTTTTGCACTACGAGATGAAATATCACGAGGAGATAAATTTCCAAATGAAGGATATTTTCTTTCCAAATAATAATCTCTTTCACTTTCAGGAATTTGATGCGGATATCTTTTATCGTTTTTATTTTTTGAAACCCAAACTCTTCCATCATTTCTTAAACTCTCACTCATCAAAGTTAATTTTGATTGACTTTCTCCATGAACAGGAAGACAAGTTGGATGAATTTGTGTATAACAAGGATTAGCAAATACAGCACCTTTTTTGTGTGCTCTCCAAATAGCAGTTGCGTTAGAGTTTATTGCATTTGTTGAAAGAAAAAAAACATTTGAATATCCACCAGTTGCAAGAATTACAGCATGAGAAGAGTGTTTTTCAATTTCTCCAGTAATGAGATTGCGAGTAATAATTCCACACGCGTTTCCATCTTTAATAACAATATCAAGCATTTCACGACGAGTAAAAAGTTCAACATTTTTTTTCCCAATTTGACGGTTAAGAGAAGAAACTGCTCCAAGTAAAAGTTGTTGTCCCGTTTGTCCTCTTGCATAAAAAGTTCTCGAAACTTGTGATCCACCAAAAGAACGATTGTCAAGAAGCCCTCCATATTCACGAGCAAATGGAACTCCTTGTGCAACACATTGATCAATTATATTTCCACTAACTTCAGCAAGACGATAAACATTCGATTCTCTTGCACGAAAATCTCCACCTTTTATTGTATCATAAAAAAGTCGAAAAATTGAATCCCCATCATTTTGATAATTTTTTGCAGCATTGATTCCTCCTTGTGCAGCAATACTGTGTGCTCTTCTTGCGCTATCGTGATACGAAAAAACCTTTACTCTGTAACCTAGTTCTCCAAGTGTTGCAGCAGCACTTGCTCCTGCAAGTCCAGTTCCAACAATTATTATTTCATACTTTCTTTTATTAGATGGATTCACAAGTTTCATATTGAACTTGTGATTTGTCCATTTTTCAGAAAGATTACCTTTAGGAACTTTTGAATCTAATTTTATCATTATTACTTACCTCCAAAAAGAAAATAAAGTGGAATTGAAATAAAACCAAGTGGAACAATAAACCAAAATAAAATCGCTACTAAATCAATTAGCAATGCATATTTTTTTTCTTTTATTCCAAATGTTTGAAATGCAGATTGAAATCCATGTTTTAGATGAATTGCCAAAATAAAAATAGCAACAACGTAGAAAGAAGAATAGATTGGGTTTTTAAACGCATCAACTACAAGTTTGTATGAATTTTCATCTCCATAAAATCTTGTTGGAACAAAAAATGTGTAAAGATGAATTACTATGAAAAGAAAAACAACACTTGCAGATAAATTCATCATTCGTGAAGCAAATGTAGAATAAGAAGTTTCATATACTTGATATTTTTGAATTCGTGCTGAACGGTTTCTAAACCAAACTAAAACTCCAGATACAATATGAAAAATTATTCCAAGAAATAAAACTATTTCCATAACTCGTATAAAAGAATTAGTAGACATAAATTTAGAATATTCATTGAATAATTTTCCACCATCATTTTTAAAAAGTGCTAAATTTCCAAATAGATGAACAATTAAAAATGTGCAAAGAAAAATCCCAGTCAATGACATCACGACTTTCTTTCCAACATATGATTTATATAATGAAGTGAATATATTCATAGAATACCAAAAATTTTTGTGAATATACAAAACAAATTTATTTGATATTAAAATATTTTGCTTGTGGATGATGTACAATAATTGCCGAAGTGGATTGTTCAGGAACTAATTGAAATTCTTCTGTAAGTTCAATTCCAATTTTTTCTGGATGTAAAAGTTTAAAAAGTTTTGTTTGATCTTCAAGATTTGGGCATGCAGGATATCCAAAACTATATCGTGCTCCACAATATGATTGACTAAAAAGTTTTTTAATTTCACTTGCGTCACTATTTGCAATATGTAGTTCTTCACGAATTTTTTTATGCCAAAATTCTGCAAGTGCTTCTGCCATTTCAACACTTAATCCATGAAAATAAAGATAATCTTTGTAATTATTATTTTCAAAAAGATTTTGAGAATATTTGCTCGCAGATTTTCCCATTGTAACTAACATAAAAGCAATTGTATCAAATTTTCCACTCTCAATTGAACAAAAAAAATCTGAAATGCTAATATATCTATCAAAATTTTGACGCGGAAAAGTAAATGTTGTCAAATGTTTTTTTGTTTCATCATAAATCAATAAATCGTTTCCACTTGATTGACAATAGAAATACCCATAAACAAGTTTTGGTTCTAATAATTTTTTTTCTTTTACTTTTAGTTTTAAGTTTTCATATTCAGGAAAAATTTTCTCTTTCAAATAAATTCCATATTCAGCATCATTCATTTTTCCTTTTTTAATTTGCCACTGACCACGAAATAATGCAACTTCATTGATGTATGGAAAAATCTCATCACACAAGATATTGTCAACTATTTTAGTTCCAATAAATGGTGGAGTTGGAATTTTTTCCAGTTTTGTAATATTTGAACTTTGAAAAATATTTTCTTTTTTCTCTTCTTTTTTTTCTACACTTTTATAATTAGACGTTTTGGAATAAGAAAAATTTCCACTAATCAACTTGTCCATAAATTTTAAACCATCAAATACATCATTTGCATATTCAACAATGCCACTATAAATTGGTTTTAAATCATTTTCCACAAATCTCCGAGTGAGTGCAGCACCTCCAAGTATAACAGGAATTTTTATATTTCTTCCTTCCATCACTTCCAAATTTTCTTTCATTATAACAGTTGATTTTACAAGTAAACCACTCATTCCAATTGCATCAGTATTTTCAATTTCTGCTGAATGCAAAATTGTTTCAATTGAACATTTAATTCCAAGATTTATAATTTTATATCCATTGTTTGTTAAAATAATATCAACAAGATTTTTTCCA